>NZ_JBMDKC010000100.1:0-20393 GCF_057809515.1 Bacillus sp. FG16 | reverse complement strand
CTTTTATCAAGCTGCCTAATGAAATAACCGTGTCTAACTTTTAGGGGTCACTTCACTATAGAGATGAACCATACTCTTTTTTATTGTCCCCCTATTTCGCCTTATCAGAATAGTATTTCATTGGCTGTTTATACTAAAACGTATGTTATAATACGTTTCATGCGCATTAATAGGAGGTAAATTATGTTAAAAAAAGCAATCGCTGAATTTATTGGTACATTTGTACTTGTATTATTCGGAACTGGAGTAGCTGTCACTGGCGGCGGAATCGAAGGAATTGGAACATTAGGAATCGCTATGGCTTTCGGCTTATCTATTGTAGCTATGGCATATAGCATCGGAACAATTTCTGGATGTCACATTAACCCAGCAGTATCAGTAGCTATGTTCATCAACAAACGAATGAACGCTATGGAACTTTGTTATTATGTATTAGCTCAAATTTTAGGTGGTTTATTAGGAACTGCAACGTTAGTAACAATTTTAAAATCTGCTAAAACACCTTTAGATAATTTAGGACAAAATGGTTTCGGAACTCTTGGTTTATCTGGAGCATTTTTAGTTGAGTTCATTTTAACTTTCGTATTTATTTTAGTTATCGTCGCTGTAACAGGTAAAAAAGGAAGTTCTTCTTTAGCTGGACTAGTAATTGGTTTCACATTAGTTTTAATCCACTTATTAGGAATTCCGTTAACTGGAACATCTGTTAACCCAGCTCGTAGTATCGCACCAGCTTTATTTGTTGGTGGAGAAGCACTTTCTCAACTATGGGTATTCATCGTAGCACCAATTCTTGGTGGTATCTTCGCAGCTATCGTAGGTAAATTCATTTTAAATACTGAAAAATAGAATTTTCAATATTTCTGAATAAAAAAAAGCGAGCCCTCATTATGAGGAAGCTCGCTTTTTTATTCTTTCATTTTAGACTTTAAATTTGTAACTAATTGATCTACCGTTACATTTGCAAGCACGTTTTCCATCGCTTCTTGCGCTTGCATTAAAATAATTTCTAATACTGATTGAATATTAGCTCCTACTGGACATTCAATGTTGGGATTTTCATGGAAGGAAAATAGCTGTCCTTCTTCTACAACTTCCACTGCTTTATATACATCAAGTAATGTAATTTCTTCTAAATCTCGAGCAAGTGTCGTACCACCTTTACCAGCTTGTACATCAACAAGCCCTGCTCTCTTCAACATTCCTGTAATGCGACGAATCACAACTGGATTTGTATTCACACTACCGGCAATCCATTCAGAGGTACAGCGAGAGTTTCGATCTATCGCAAGTAATGTCAGCATATGAACACCTACTGTAAAACGACTACTAATCCCCATCTGCACACCCTCCTTTTTATTCATTCTATTAAAAGACGACTCTTATTATTATATACTATTTTTAATTTATACATAAAGAAAAAGCATGATTTCAATAGGAAATCATGCTTTTCTCTCATTATTGACGCTTTATAAATTTCGCTAAATCTTTAAATTTCACTTTGTCGGAGTAATTCATTACACCATTTACGTAAATGCGGCTTGTAACAGCATTTAATATCGCAATTGTCGCCAATAAGACTGCTAATGTTATCGTAATTTCTAGCATACCTGCTTCACCAGCTACAATACGTGAGAAGGTAACCATCGGTGTAAAAAATGGAACGTAAGAACTTACAACAACGATAGTACTATTCGGATCACTTAATGATTTAATACTAATGAAGAATGCAGCCATAATTAAAATCATTACCGGGAAAGATACAGCTTGTAAATCCTCCGTCTTAGACACGACAGCTCCAGCAGCAGCATACATCATTGCATAAAGTAAATATCCCGTAATGAAATAAACAAGAAACATGCTTATAACCTTTGCATCTAATTTCGTAAAGTCAATTGGAATACCAAATAGTGAGGCACTTTCTAAATCGACCCAACCTAACAAATATGGAATAAGATAACCACACGCCAATATGACAAGTTGCAATAAAGCCGTTGAAACAACCGCTAAAATTTTCGCATACATCATCGTAAGAGGCTTCACTTTCGGAAGCATTACTTCCATTACACGTGACGCCTTTTCAGATGCAATATTCATTGCGATTGTATTTCCGAACGCTACAATAAACATATATAAAGCAAATGTAAAGAAATAGGCAATTCCGAAAGAAGATGTACGATCTTTTATCGCTTCTTGCTTTACTTGAATTTCTGTTTGTAATTGCTGTGCAATTTCTGGTGAAACATTATTTTTGGCAATCGTCACCATCGTATATTGTTGCTTTAAATATCCTGCCATAATTGCAGAAGTTGCTTGGCTTGGAAATCCATTATACATATATGTAATCGATGGAGCCCCACCCTTTTCTGTCACATGGAATAGACCATCTAAATCGCCTTCTTCTACTTGCTTATGCAGTTTATCAAAATCATCCTTTGAACCAAGTGTTATTTTTGCTGATGGCAATAGCTTATTTAGCTCATCTTTTTGTACTTTATATGTGGAACTCTCTACTACAACTGCAATTTTATCTTTATCCTTATTTTTATCATCGCCTGAAGTAAAATGATTAAATGCAAAAATCCCAAACACAACTAAAAATAAAATCGCACTCGTAATTAATGATTTTTTAGATAAAAACGCTTCCCTAAAATAAAATGAAAATACGTGAGAAAATTTACGCATCGTTATTTCGCCCTCTCTACAAAGATTTCATTTAACGTCGGCTCTAACATTTTGAATTGTCGTAAGCTAACACCTTGCTCTTGCAACTGTTGCAAAATCTTGAGAGCTTCCGCATCGTCTTGTACTTTCACATAAAGAAGGCCTTGTTGTTTTTCATACGATACATGTATAGCTTCTAATCCTTTTTCATTCTCTACTGTATCTTCAATCGTTAAATTACGGAAACCGTATTCTTTCTTAATATCACTTAGCTGTCCTTTTACGACTGCTTCACCTTTTTTCAAAATACATACATGTTGGCAAAAAGCCTCTACTTGTTCCATACGATGACTTGATAAAATAATCGTCTTTCCGCTCTGCACTTGTTCTTCAATAATGCTAGCTAACATCCCAGCATTAACTAGATCAAGGCCGCTGAATGGTTCATCTAAAATGAGAAGTTCAGGATTATGAAGAAGAGCAGCAATTAATTGAATTTTTTGCTGATTCCCTTTTGAAAGCTCTCCTGCCGTTTTAAATTTATATTCTGGTATTGCCAATCGATCTAACCAGTGATCAATAGCAAAATCTACTTCTTTTTTCGTCATTCCTTCTAATCTACCAAAATATCGCAACTGATCTATTACTCTACTTTTTGTATATAAACCTCTCTCTTCTGGTAAATATCCAATCGTTACCCCACTAGTCCCAAATGATTTTCCATCCCATGTAATAGATCCTTCATTAGGCGTTAATAATCCGAGAAGCATTTTGATTGTCGTTGTTTTCCCTGCACCATTTCGCCCAAGTAATCCTAGCACTTCACCTTTAGGTAACGAAATTTGCAAGCCGTTAACTGCTTTTGATTCCCCAAATTGTTTCGTTAAGTTTTGAATTTGTAAACTCAAAGTATAAAGCCTCCCCTTTAGTATCATTCGTATTCTCTTTCAAAGACTATGTTTATTCAAGACAAAATATAGCACTACACTTCATCCCCTTATATGTAAACACCGTCATTAATCCATCATTTGTTCTATTTAGTTAAAATTGTAAATAACAAAACTCTTTTTGTCAATTATAATTGTCATTACGACAATAAAACTTGTCAAAATAACTATTATTATTTTGCTCATCTTTCTAATATAGGACATACTACTATATATACAAAAGACAATATGCAAATGTTCATATAAAAATATTATATTTTAATATATAATATAAAATGATTTTCTAACATCAAGGAGGATACATATGAAGATGAAGAGGGGCATTACCACTTTATTATCTGTAGCGGTTCTATCTACATCACTTGTAGCATGTTCAGGAACACCAGAGAAAACAGTGGCGAAAGAAGAGAAAGTAAAATTAACAGAACAGCAATTAATGGCTGATTTATGGTATCAAACAGCTGGCGAAACGAAAGCACTTTACTACCAAGGGTACAATATCGGTCAATTAAAGCTTGATGCAGTCCTTGCAAAAGGGACAGAGAAAAAACCTGCTATCGTACTTGATTTAGACGAAACTGTTTTAGATAACAGTCCTCATCAAGCAATGAGCGTAAAAACAGGCAAAGGCTATCCTTACAAATGGGATGATTGGATTAATAAAGCTGAGGCTGAAGCCCTTCCAGGCGCAATTGATTTCTTAAAATATACAGAGTCTAAAGGTGTAGATATTTACTACATCTCAAATCGTAAAACGAATCAACTAGATGCAACAATTAAAAATCTTGAGCGTGTAGGTGCTCCTCAAGCAACGAAAGAACATATATTACTACAAGATCCGAAAGAAAAAGGAAAAGAAAAACGTCGTGAACTCGTTTCTCAAACTCATGATATTGTCTTATTCTTCGGTGATAACTTATCTGATTTCACAGGTTTTGATGGAAAATCTGTAAAAGATCGTAACCAAACAGTAGAAGATTCAAAAGCACAATTTGGTGAGAAATTCATTATTTTCCCGAATCCAATGTATGGCGATTGGGAAGGCGCTTTATATGATTATGATTTCAAAAAATCAGATACGGAAAAAGATAAAATCCGTCGCGACAATTTAAAATCATTTGATGCAAAATAAAGAGGATGGCATTCGCCATCCTCTTTATTTTGCTTTCTCTGTTAAAGGTAAGATAAACACTTCCACACGTCTATTCTTTGCCTTTCCTTCTTGTGTATCGTTCGGAGCAATTGAACGGTATTCTCCGTAACCAATCGCACTAAATTTTTCTGGTTGTAATTCTTTATTTTGTAGTAATACTTGCATAAAATTAACTGCCCGCTGCGTACTTAATTCCCAATTCGACGCAAACTGTGCATTGGCAATTGGGACATTATCCGTATGACCGGATACTGTAATTTCACGAGGTGACGCTGAAACAAGTAAGCTAGACATCTCTTTTGCAATCCCTAAAGATTCTAATTTCACATCTGCTTTCCCCGAATCAAACAGTATATTTTCTAATATTGTCACCATTAATCCCTTTTCAGTTAATTTAGTTTGAAAAGAAGAGGATAATTGTTTTTCATTAATATATTGATCAATCTTTTTTTGTAATGCTTTCAATTCATCCATCTCTTTTTTTTCTTTAGCTCTAGCTTCTTCTTGTTTCTTTGCTTGTTCTGCCTCAAGGCTACTTGCTGATAATTCTTTTTCCTCATTTGGCTTTTGATCACTTAAAAATTCTTTGTTACCTGTTCCCCCAGCTAATTCACTTCGAAAAGCAACTGCCATCTGTTTAAACTTCGCAGCATCTATACTACTCATTGCGAATAAAACGATAAACAATGCAAATAACAACGTTAACATATCAGAATATGGAATTAACCACGTTTCATCGATATGCTCATCATGTTTTTTCTTTTTGCCTCTTCTATTTTTCTTACTCCGCATTTTTTTCTGCTCCTTTTTCTAGCTTTTTACGCTCAGTTGCAGAAAGTGCACCTAAAATGCGGTTCTTCATAATAAACGGATATGTACCTTCTTGTAACATTAATAAACAATCAATGATTAAACGTTTTTTCTCAATTTCAGCTGAAGATTTTTGCTTTAACTTATTTGCAAATGGATGCCATAATACATAACCTGAAAAAATACCAAAAATCGTTGCAATAAACGCACCCGAAATAGCATGACCTAACTTTTCAATATCAGTTAAGTTACCAAGCGCAGCTACAAGACCGATAACAGCACCTAAAACTCCTAATGTCGGTGCATACGTACCAGCTTGTGAAAAAATAGCAGCTCCTTTTGCATGTCTTTCTTCAATTGCCTCTAATTCAGATTCCAAAATCTGCTCTAAATCTTCTGCGGATACGCCATCAATCACAAATTTCATACCGCGCAAAAGAAATTCATCTTGAATTTTGTCTAATTGTTGCTCTAAAGACAAAATACCGTATTTTCTACTTTCAGATGTCCAATGAACAAATAATTCTAGCAACTGTTCATAACTTAAATCCTTTTTATTTGAACCAAAAAGAACTTTAAATAGTTTTGGAACCCTTTTTAGTTGATTCATCGGAAATGCAATACATACTGCAGCAAATGTACCGATAAAAATAATTAATGCTGCGGCAGGATTTAATAAGGCTGTTACGTCAGCGCCCTTGACGACCATCCCTACTACCACTGCTAAAAACCCTAAAACAAGTCCAATAATTGTTGCAAAATCCATTCCCATTCACTCCTAGTCTATACAAGAAGTTCTTTATTCTCGATAATCGCTACATCTTCTTATGTATATATATTACATAAAAAATGCAATTCATGAAAGATAAGAAATGAATTATATAAAAAAATACTACAAATTTACACATTTTCTGACATTTTCTTTGCATTTCTATTACTTTATGACTCTTATATTCCTTTTCCAACAAACTAGATTTATAATAAAAAACGATACACATTTTATTAAGAAGGGACTGTGATTACAAGGCATTATGAAAAAGATAATAATTATTTCTGCCACTACTATTGTAATCGGTATCACATCTTTCACTTACTTTGGTTCTAAATCACCACTACATAATGAAGCGAAAGCTGTCGAAAGTCAAAAACATACTAACCACCCAAAAGAAGAAATCCCTGATTTTCCAAAAGCTGATCATAATGCAAAGAAAATAGACAATGACTTTTCAGTTGTAACAAATCCAAAATCGAATCTTGTCTTAATTAATAAACATCGAAAACTGCCAGATGGATACACTCCTGAAGACTTAACAAGACCAAACGTACCATTTACTAGTCCAAAAGATAAAGAAAAAACATTACTACGCAAAGATGCTGCAGAGGCACTTGAAAACATGTTCAAAGCTGTGAAAAAAGAAGGGCTTGATCTTACAGCTGTATCTGGTTATCGTTCATACAAACGCCAAAAATCGTTGCATGATACATACGTTAGACGTCAAGGAAAAGCTGAGGCTAATTCAGTAAGCGCAATTCCTGGTACAAGTGAACACCAAACAGGTTTAGCAATGGATATTAGTTCAAAAACAGCTAAATTTCAATTAGAGCCTATCTTTGGAGAGACAGCAGAAGGAAAATGGGTCGCGGAACACGCTCATGAATTCGGCTTTGTCATCCGTTACTTAGAAGATAAAACAGATACAACAGAATATGCATATGAACCATGGCACTTACGCTACGTTGGTAATCCATACGCTACATACCTATATAAACATCACTTAACATTAGAAGAAGCGATGGAAGACAAAAAATAAGAGAGCAAATTGCTCTCTTATTTTTCTTTCACTCTATCATTGTAGTAATTTCTTCTTCCATTCTTCAGGCCATGGTTCGCCTCTTCCTGTTTTTTTCGACGCTTGAACCATCATTCCACGACCTACTAAACAAACCTCTCCTTCTGCATTCTTCACCATATAATGTAGATCTAAAGAAGAGTTCCCAACCGATCCTGCCTTTACATACACCTTCAACTGTTCATCAAAATATATTTGCTTAATAAAATTACATTGTAAATCCGCAACAACGATCATCGTTTCTGATGATGCATGTGTCCACTCTTGCATAAATCCAAGTTCTTTAAACAACGCGATACGAGCTTCTTCAAAATAAGTAAAAGCAACGACATTATTTACATGTCCAAACATATCTACTTCACCAAAACGAACCTTTACAGGATTGTAAAATGAAAATCCACTTTCCCATTTCTCGAAGTCTTCAATATAAGAAATTCTCTTCAACGCTATTTCCCCTTCCTATCAAAAAAAAAACAGAATAAACTGAAAAATATAATTATAAATATTGCCTCTTCAAGATGAAGAGGCAATATTTATTAATAGTTATTATCGCTACCAAAGAAATCTTTGAACGATTGAATTGTTGTATCACGGTTTAATGCCGCAATTGAAGTTGTTAAAGGAATACCCTTCGGACATGATTGCACACAGTTTTGAGAGTTACCACAGTTTGCTAGTCCTCCATCTCCCATAATTGCACGTAAGCGATCTGCTTTATGCATTTCACCCGTTGGATGTGAGTTGAATAAGCGAGCTTGTGATAACGGCGCTGGTCCAATAAAGTCAGACTTACTGTTTACGTTTGGACACGATTCTAAGCAAACACCACATGTCATACATTTTGAAAGCTCATAAGCCCATTGACGCTTTTTCTCAGGCATTCTTGGTCCTGGACCTAAGTCATACGTACCATCAATTGGAATCCAAGCTTTAACGCGTTTTAGAGCATTAAACATGCGACTGCGGTCAACTTGTAAATCACGTACAACTGGGAATGTCTTCATCGGCTTTAAGCGAATTGGCTGTTCTAATTGATCAATAAGAGCCGTACATGATTGACGTGGCTTTCCGTTAATAACCATCGAACATGCACCGCATACTTCCTCTAAGCAGTTCATATCCCATGCAATCGGAGTTGTTTGGTTTCCTTTTGAATCAACAGGATTACGACGAATTTCCATAAGCGCCGAAATAATATTCATATTAGGACGATATGGAATTTCAAACTCTTGGTCAAACTCTTGTGCATCTGGTCCATCTTGTCTCGTAATGATGAGGCGGATTGTTTTCTCAGACATGTTGTTTATCCCCCTTCTCTTCACCCTTAGCAGCTACATCATGTTTTGAAGAATAATCACGTTTACGTGGTTTAATTAATGAAACATCAACGTCTTCGTAATGGAATGCTGGTGCATTTCCTTCTCCTTCAAATTTTGCCATAGTAGTTTTTAAGAAGTTTGCATCATCACGATTTGGGAATTCAGGTTTGTAATGCGCACCGCGGCTCTCATTACGGTTATATGCGCCAATTGTAATAACACGTGCTAACTCAAACATATTTGCAAGTTGACGTGTAAATGAAGCACCTTGGTTACTCCATCTCGCTGTATCGTTAATGTTAATACGTTTGTAACGATCCATTAACTCTTCAATTTTCGCATCTGTTTCTAATAACTTTTTATTTTCACGAACTACTGTAACGTTATCTGTCATCCATTCTCCAAGCTCTTTATGAAGAACATATGCATTTTCATTACCATCCATCGTTAAAATATTGTTAAATTTCTCTGTTTCGATTAATTCATTTTGCTCATATACAGTAGATGAAACAGCATCTGATGATTTAGAAAGACCTTTCATATATTCAATTGCGTTTGGTCCTGCTACCATACCACCGTAAATTGCTGATAATAGTGAGTTTGCACCAAGGCGGTTACCACCGTGCATAGAATAATCACACTCACCTGCTGCAAATAAACCTGGAATACTCGTCATTTGCTTATAGTCAACCCATAGTCCACCCATTGAATAGTGAACAGCTGGGAAGATTTTCATTGGTAGTTTACGAGGATCATCCCCTGTAAATTTCTCATAGATTTCAATGATTCCACCAAGTTTAATATCTAATTCTTTCGGATCTTTATGAGAAAGATCTAAGTACACCATGTTTTCACCGTTAATACCTAGTTTTTGCTCTACGCAAACATCAAAGATTTCACGCGTTGCGATATCACGAGGTACAAGGTTTCCGTAAGCCGGATATTTTTCTTCTAAGAAGTACCATGGTTTACCATCTTTATATGTCCAAACACGTCCACCTTCACCACGTGCAGATTCACTCATAAGACGTAATTTATCGTCTCCAGGAATTGCCGTTGGGTGAATTTGAATGAACTCACCATTTGCATAATATGCACCTTGTTGATATACAGCAGAAGCTGCTGTACCTGTATTAATAATGGAGTTTGTTGATTTTCCGAAAATGATACCAGGGCCCCCTGTTGCCATAATCACGGCATCAGCTCCGAAACTTTTAATCTCCATAGTTTGTAAATCTTGTGCAACGATTCCTCGGCACACACCTTCATCATCAACAACAGCTCGTAAGAAATCCCAACCTTCATATTTCGTTACAAGTCCTGCTACTTCGTGACGACGTACTTGCTCATCTAATGCGTAAAGTAATTGCTGTCCAGTTGTTGCACCAGCAAATGCTGTACGGTGATGTTGTGTTCCACCAAATCGACGGAAATCAAGAAGTCCTTCTTCCGTACGGTTGAACATAACACCCATACGGTCCATTAAATGAATGATACCAGGTGCTGCTTCACACATTGCTTTAACTGGTGGTTGGTTCGCTAAGAAGTCTCCACCATAAATTGTATCGTCAAAGTGGATCCATGGAGAATCCCCTTCACCTTTCGTATTTACGGCACCGTTAATTCCGCCCTGAGCACATACAGAATGTGAACGTTTTACTGGTACTAAAGAAAACAGTTCAACATTTACTCCTGCTTCTGCCGCTTTAATCGTTGCCATTAAGCCAGCCAAGCCACCGCCGACTACTATAAGTTTCCCTTTCATGCTCTCCCACTCCTTACTGATTTGCTAGCTGTGGATCGATGAACGCTAATAATGCACTCACACCTACATAAGATAGACCTAAGAAAATAGCTAATGTTACATAAGTAGAGATTCTTTGTGAACGTGGAGATACTGTAATTCCCCAGCTGATGCAGAATGTCCATAGTCCATTTGCAAAGTGGAAAATTGTTGAAACAACACCAACTAAGTAGAATGCAAACATAGCTGGATTGTTTAAAATATCTGCCATCATATCATAGTTTACCTCTTTACCTAACATTGCTTGAATACGAGTTTCCCAGACGTGCCAAGAAATGAAAATCAGCGTAACGATACCTGAAATTCTTTGGAAAACGAACATCCAGTTACGGAAATAACCGTAAGAAACCGCATTGTTCTTAGCTGTAAATGCAATATATAAGCCATATATAGCATGGTACAGTATCGGTAAAAAGATGATGAAAATTTCTAGCGCATACCGGAATGGAAGGAGCTCCATAAAGCCTGCAGCTTTGTTAAAAGCCTCTGCTCCTCTTGTTGCAAAGTTGTTTACAATTAGATGTTGCGTCAAAAAGACACCAACCGGGATGACCCCCATTAATGAGTGCCACTTACGAAACGTATACTCGCGGCCTTTCATGTCCCCATTACCCCCTTGAATGTTTGACTGCTGTTTTCAGATTAATTTATAACAATAATGTTTTTTCACTATTGGCATAAGAAAAACTGAAAAAATTATTCGAAATATTTCAGCATAATTTGATAACAAGTTCATTTTACCCCTATTTTTGTCGAAGCGTCAAGAAAACGTATACATAATTTGCATATAATTTGGCAATTCTTTTTTTCTTCTTAGATATTCAGATTTCCCTAAAGAAAAATCTGTTTTTATAAATGAAAAATGTTATATAATAATCCCTATAGAAAGAGGGGAATATTGTGAGCAAAAATACAATCGATATAACATCTTTAGAAGATGTTTCATTGAACGCCTTCGCTTATGAATTGCTACGTGAAGAATTACTACCTGATTTAATCGGCAACGATTTAGATGGTATTTTATACTGGTCTGGTAGAAACCTTGCAAGAAAATATCCGCTAGAAACAATTGAAGAAGTCATTCAGTTCTTTGAAAAAGCTGGCTGGGGCACTTTAAGCATTATTGAACATAAGCGTCGTGAAATGCAGTTCCAACTTAAAGGCACACTCATTGCAGAACGTCAAAAACAAAAACGACATTCTTCTTATCAACTAGAAGCTGGATTCATCGCTGAACAAATTCAAAAGCAACGGAACGTCGTTGCAGAGTCATACGAAGAAAAGAAAAAACGTTCTGACTCTATTACATTTCTTGTAAAATGGGATATAAAAGATCTCATTGAAGTGTAAGCATTACCTACAGTCAACTAGACATATCAGTTTAGTTGACTTTTTTGTATTTTCATTCAGATTCGTTTATTTTAAATCTTCAGAAATTATACCAAAAAACAGAAGACGTTGTAAACTACAACGTCTTCTTATCTGTTAAATACGTATAAATCGTCTCCGCGACATTTTTCGGCATACCCGCTTCGACAAATTCCTCTATAGAAGCTTCTTTCATCTTCTTTAATGAACCAAAATGTTTTAACAATACCTTTTTCCGTTTATCACCTATTCCTGGAATGTCATCCAATGCTGATTGAATGACAGATTTCCCATGTAATTGACGATGGAATGTAATCGCAAATCGATGCACCTCATCTTGAATACGCTGCAATAAATAAAATTCTTGGCTATTTCTCTCAAGCATCACAGGTTCCGGTGGATCCCCAATAATTAAATGGGAGGTTTTATGTTTATCATCTTTCACAAGACCTGCCATCGGAATATATAATCCGAGCTCATTCTCCAGAATATCACTTGCAGCCGCTAGATGGCCTTTTCCTCCATCAATAATAATCAAATCAGGTAAGGGTGAATTTTCTTTAAGCGCCCTTGTATAACGGCGCCTCACAACTTCTCTCATAGACTCATAATCGTCTGGTCCTTGAACCGTTTTAATTTTATATTTTCGATACTCTTTCTTCGCCGGTTTCCCATCGATAAAAGCAATCATTGCAGAAACAGGATTTGTTCCTTGAATATTTGAGTTATCAAACGCTTCAATACGATACGGCGTTTCAATCCCAAGCTGCTTCCCTAAATGATCTACTGCTTTAATCGTTCGTTCTTCATCACGTTCAATTAAGTAAAACTTCTCTTCAAGAGCAATTTTTGCGTTTTTATTTGCTAATTCTACAAGGTCTTTTTTCTTACCACGTTTCGGCTGTGTTGCTTCTACTTCTAAAAAGCGCTCTACTAATTCCGAGTCTATACTTCCTGGAACGACAATTTCCTTCGGCTTAAAATGACTACTGTTTTCATAAAATTGGCCGATAAACGTTAAAAAGCCCTCTTCTGGTTCATCGTAAATTGGAAACATAGAAACATCACGTTCAATTAGCTTTCCTTTTCGAACGAAGAAAACTTGAACACACATCCATCCTTTATCCACTGCATATCCAAACACATCACGATCCACTAAGTCACTCATAATCATCTTTTGTTTTTCCATAATCGCATCAATATGAGCAATTTGATCACGCAACTCTTTTGCACGTTCAAACTCTAGTTTCTCTGAGGCCTCATACATTTTTATTTCTAATTCTGAACGAACTTCTTTATGTCCACCATTTAAAAACTTAATAATTTCATCTACAATTTCTTTATTTTGTTCTTCCGTCACTTCTTTCACACACGGCGCTAAACATTGACCCATATGATAATACAAACAAACTTTATCTGGCATATTCGTACATTTCCGAAGCGGATACATACGATCTAGCAGTTTTTTCGTTTCATGAGCAGATTGTGCATTTGGATAAGGACCAAAATACTTTCCTTTATCCTTTTTTACATTTCGAGTAATGAGTAAGCGTGGTTGCTTCTCCGCCGTAATTTTAATAAAAGGATATGTTTTATCATCTTTTAATTGAATATTATATTTCGGATCATATTTTTTAATTAAATTTAACTCTAAAATAAGTGCTTCTAAATTCGAAGAGGTTACAATATATTCAAAATCAACAATTTCTCCTACAAGCCGCAGTGTTTTCCCATCATGTGAACCAGTAAAGTACGAGCGCACACGATTTTTAAGCACTTTTGCCTTTCCAACATATATAACCGTTCCTTGCTTATCTTTCATCAAATAACAACCAGGTTGATCTGGTAAAATAGCCAACTTCTCTTTCAAATGTTCGTGCACTCGTCTCCCTCCATTTCTACATACTTAGCATTTTTATTTTCCCTTGAAAACATACTATGCCCAAACACCCAACATACGTTCTTTTATTGTAACGGAAAGACTGTAAAAAAGAAAATAAAAAAAGCTACCAACTGGTAGCTTTTTTATTTTAGAAATGTTTAGAAACTAATTCTACTAACGCTTCTTTCGGTTTGTAACCTAACGTTTGATCAACTACTTTACCGTCTTTTAATACGAAAAGAGCTGGAATGCTCATTACTTCGAATTGACGAGCAGTTTCTTGGTTCTCATCAACATCTACTTTTACTACTTTTACTTTTTCGCCTAGTTCTGCATCGATTTCCTCTAATACAGGAGCGATCATTTTACAAGGTCCACACCAAGGTGCCCAGAAATCTAATAATACAACACCTTCGCTAGTTTCAGCTGCGAAGCTTTGGTCATTTGCGTTTACAATTGCCATTTTATTTCCTCCTTCAAGTATATTCTACCAAGAGTATATCATTAACTTATATACGTGGCGAATAATATGTATCGTTATGTATTGTAACAAAAAAATGTTCCTTTATACTATATAAAAATACGGATTAAATACTAAAAAGATGAGAGACAGGGGATCTCTCACCTTTTTCTATATATAGGGGTACTTCACTTGGAACTCAAGGGTACTTAAATCATGAATGTACTTTTAACTTTTTAAACTCTTCTGTTAAAAGAGGTACAACTTCGAACAAGTCACCAACAATACCGTAGTCAGCTACTTTGAAGATACTTGCTTCTGGATCTTTATTAATCGCAACGATTATTTTTGAGTTAGACATACCTGCTAAATGCTGAATCGCACCAGAAATACCACATGCAATGTATAAATCTGGCGTAACAACTTTACCAGTTTGACCAATTTGTAATGAGTACTCACAGTATTCAGCGTCACAAGCACCACGAGATGCCCCAACAGCGCCGCCTAGTACGTCAGCTAACTCTTTTAATGGTTTAAATCCTTCTTCACTCTTCACACCGCGTCCGCCAGCGATAATAACTTTCGCTTCAGAAAGATCCACACCTTCTGCTGTTTTACGGACAACATCTTGAATAATTGTACGTAAATCTTTCACATCAACTGTAATAGAAGATACGTCACCGCTGCGAGACTCATCTTTTTCCAGAGTTGCAATGTTATTTGGACGCACTGTCGCAAATAAGATGCCGTCTGTTACAATCTTCTTCTCGAATGCTTTACCAGAGTAAATTGGACGAGTGAAGATAACATTTCCACCTTCAACCTCTAAAGCAGTTACGTCAGAAACTAAACCAGCTTCAAGCTTCGCTGCTAATTTTGGTGATAAATCTTTACCAAGTGCCGTATGCCCAAAGACAATACCTTCTGGATTTTCTTCAGCATGTACAGCTAAAAACGCTTGTGCATAACCATCAGATGTATATGATTTTAATTTATCATTTTCAACTGTCACAACGCGATCTGCACCGTAATGAATCAATTCATTTGCAAAAGAGGCAACGCTGTCTCCAATTAGAAGACCTACTACTTCACCGCCTTCTGCAATTGTTTTTGCTGCTGCTACCGCTTCAAACGAAACGTTACGTAGCGATCCATCACGAACTTCACCCATTACTAATACTTTACGAGCCATAGATTTTCCCTCCTGCATATATAATTTCGTATTTTATTAGATTACTTTCGCTTCTGTATGGAGCAACGATACAAGTTCTTTTACTTGATCTTGCAGCTCGCCTTGTAACACTTTTCCTGCATCTTTCTTAGGAGGCAAATAGATTTCAATTGTTTTTGTCTTTGCTTCCACATCATCTTCTTCTAAATCTAAATCATCTAATTCTACTTCTTCTAGTGGCTTTTTCTTCGCTTTCATAATACCTGGTAGCGATGGATAACGTGGTTCATTTAAACCTTGCTGTGCTGTTACTAAAACTGGTAATGAAGTTGCAATCACTTCTGTATCACCTTCAACATCACGCTCAATCTTCACATTTGTACCGTCAATTTCAAGTTTTGTAATTGTCGTTACATATGGAATATTTAACGCTTCAGCTACGCGTGGCCCTACTTGTCCAGATGCACCATCAATTGCAACGTTTCCGCCTAAAATTAAATCTGCATCTTTATCTTTTAAATATTCAGCAAGCACTTTTGCTGTCGTGAACTGGTCACCATTTTCTACATCATCTTCAATATTAATTAATACCGCTTTATCACAGCCCATTGCTAATGCAGTACGAAGTTCTTTCTCACTATCTTCGCCACCGACTGTTACAACTGTAACTTCTCCACCTTGTGCGTCTCTTACTTGAATTGCTTCTTCAATTGCATATTCATCGTAAGGGTTGATGATGAATTCCGCTTCGCCATCGTAAATTGCACCGTTTTTAATTACGATTTTTTCTTCTGTATCAAATGTTCGTTTCATGAGTACGTAGATGTTCATTCCATTTACCCCCTTGTTTTTCAGAAAGATTCTATCAATTTTAATTTTCTGTTAATTTATATTAAAAAAATAATTGAACTACCTGCCACTAAACGAAGGTTTACGCTTTTCTAAAAATGCAGCTACACCTTCTCTTCCATCTTCACTCGTAAATACTTCACCAAAAATTTGTGATTCACGTTGTACACCTTCATAGTAATGAGAAGATTTTGTCGTTTGCAATAACTCTAGTACAGCACGAGTTGTTGCTGGACTTTTTCCAGCAATTTGTTTTGCGACTTTAAGCGTATCATCTAAAAATGATTCTTCAGAGAACAATTCGTTAACAAGTCCCCACTTTAATGCTTCTGCACCAGTAATTGGTGTACTTGTTAACATCATTTCACAAGCTTTCGCTTTCCCAACATAACGTGGTAAGCGCTGTGTACCTGCAAAGCCAGGAATTAATCCAAGTGTTAATTCAGGTAAACCAAGTTTTGCACTTTCAGTTGCAAAGCGCATGTGGCAAGACATAGCAAACTCAAGGCCGCCGCCCAGTGCCGCTCCATGAATTGCCGCAATAACTGGTTTTGAACATTTTTCAACACGCTCAAACGTAACTTGTCCAAGCTGTGCTAATTCTGTTGCTTGCTTCGCTTCAGTAACAGATGTAAATTCTTTAATATCTGCTCCTGCTGAGAAGAAACGTCCTTCACCGTAAATAACAACAACACGAATGTTATCATCCTTTTCCACTTGATCAATTAATTCAGTAACGTCATGCATAACTTGTGAAGACATCGCATTCGCTGGTGCGTGATTTAACGTCGCCACCGCGATATGATCTTCAACTCTTACAGATAGGAATTTCAACATGATCCCTCCCATTATTGACGATAACCACAAGCTGCAATAAGTAGCCCGTGTACCGTTTTTGAAAGTGCGACCAGATCATACTTATGATCGCTCATTACCCAATTGGTCACAACTTCATCTACTGTTCCAAAGATCATTTGTCTTGCCACGCGAACATTTAAATCTGCTTGAAATTCACCTTGTTTTATACCAGTCTCTAAAATCTCATCCATAACTTGTAAGTAGCCTTTTAATACTTCATTTATTTTAAGGCGCAAGTCTTGATTGGACTGCCTCAGCTCTAATTGCGTAACGATAGCAAGCGGATCATTTTGCGACAACAGCAAGAAGTGCGTTTCTACCAACATGAATAACTTCGATACAGCGCTTTCAATTCCTGCTGTTTTTTGACGAATTGTTTCGACAAATTCTCCCATCTTCTCTTGGAATAAGGATATTAATATATCTTCTTTATTTTTAAAATATAAATAAATCGTGCCATCAGCTACTCCAGCTTGCTTTGCGATTTTAGAAACTTGCGCTTGGTGGTACCCATTCTCCGCAATCACAATGACTGCCGCATCAATAATTTGATTGTATTTCGGTCTATTTTTCTTCACTTTACTGTCCCCTTCAAGAAGAATATGAATGAATAGTCATTCATATTCTTATAATACTGACTATTTAGAAAAGTGTCAATCCTATTTTTTCAAAAAGAAAGGGCCTTAGCCCGTTTGCTCATCCTCATTCTTTCTCTTCTCTTCATCTATTAGAACACGGCGTAAAATTTTCCCTACTGTCGTTTTCGGCAATTCATCTCTAAACTCATATACTTTCGGCACTTTATAAGCCGCTAAATATTTACGTGCAAACTGATTTAATTCTTCCTCAGAGCATTCCGTCCCTTCTTTTAACACAACAAATGCTTTAACTGTCTCTCCTCGGTACGGATCTGGAACTCCAATTGTCACTACTTCTTGCACTTTTTCATGCTCATATAATACTTCTTCAACTTCACGAGGATACACATTAAATCCACTCGCGACAATCATATCTTTCTTGCGATCTTTTACATAGAAGAATCCATCTTCATCCATGTAGCCAACATCACCTGTATGGAGCCAGCCATCTTGCAATACAGCCGCTGTTTCCTCTGGCTTATTCCAATATCCTTTCATAATTTGAGGGCCTTTCACTACAATTTCACCTATTTCTCCTGGCGGTAATGCCTCACCAGTTTCAAGCGACATAATGATTGCTTCTGTATCTGGCCACGGAACTCCGATGCTACCTGGCACTCGCTTTTCCCATAAAAAATTACTATGTGTAACCGGAGAGGATTCTGTTAAACCATATCCCTCTACTAGTTTACCACCTGTAACTTTTTCGAACTTTTCCTGTACTTCTACTGGCAGTGGTGCTGATCCACTAATACAAGCACGAATAGAAGAAATATCGTATTCTTTTAAAAGCGGACTATTTAAAAGAGCGATATAAATAGTTGGTGCCCCTGGAAACAATGTCACTTTATGCTTCTTAATCGCTTCAAAAACCATTTTCATATCAAACTTTGGAATAAGGACCATTTTGTATCCTTGCATAATACTTAAATTCATAACAGCTGTCATACCATAAACATGGAAAAATGGAAGAACCCCAAGAACGACTTCTTCTCCTTCTTTGCAATTATATAACCATTGAACTCCCATTAACGTGTTAGAGACGAGGTTTTTATGCGTTAACATAACTCCTTTCGGAAATCCGGTTGTTCCTCCTGTGTACTGTAAAAGAGCTAGATCATTTTCAGGATCACAAGGCACCTCAACATTCGTATTCACTTCTTTTTCTACTGAATTCCAAAGATGAATCGTTTCACTCTCTGATACTTTCACAACTAAATTCGACTGTTTTTTCTGCACAAATGGATACAATAGATTTTTAGGGAATGGTAAAAAGTCTGCAATACGAGTTACGATAATATGCTCAATTTTTGTAGCAGATTGAACATTCGTTACTCTTGGAAACACTAAATCGAGACAAAGAATTACTTTTGCTCCCGAGTCATGAAGCTGATATTCTAATTCCCTTTCTGTATACAGTGGATTGGTTTGTACTACGATACCTCCCGCAAGTAATGTACCGTAATAACCAATTACAGCTTGCGGACAATTCGGCAACATAATAGCAACTCGATCACCCTTTTCCACACCGAGCTTTTGAAGATAATTTGCAAACCTCTTCACCTTATCATGGAAGTCCGAAAACGTAATATCCTTCCCTAAAAAGTGAAGCGCTTTCTTTTCTGGGTAGCGAGAAGCCATCTGTTCTACATATCTATGAAGCGGCTGAATATCATAAGAAATCGTACTCGGAATTTCCTCTGGATAACTTTTCAACCATGGTTTTTCCACCTTCATTCCCCCTTCAAATACATAAAAAATAAATGAATGTTCATTCATGATGGTTATTTTCATTATATTATAGTCACCATAACGTTATAATCATAATATTCTGACTTTTATATAACTATGCTTTACTTCATTAACTTCTTATTATATGTAGAAACTCTCTTAATCTTAAAAGAGTAAGAGAGTTATAGTTATAGTTTAACTCAATCTTATTATCGTTAACACTGCTCCTGGAGTAGTTGTTGATAATGTTGCGACAGCTAACAAACCAAATAATTGCAAGCTAATAGCATCTCCTGCTGCAAGAGTTGTAATGATTGTTGCGCTAAATGATGTAGTTGCTAACGCAGGAGCATTAATCGTCCCAGCAAGTGGTGCTCCATTAATTGTAATCCGTGAACTAACTAATAGTGAAGCCGTTATATTAATCGTATATGAAATATAATAATTCCCAGCATTTGCAACCGTAAATACTGTATTCCCACCAGAAACAGTAATTCCTGGACCAATGTTTTGATTATTTGGAAGCGGGACATTCGTTCCACCAAGAAGGACCGATATCGCTGTTCCCGACGTATTATTTGCAAATGCATATGTCGCCGTGATACTTGTACCGGTTGCTCCCGTGGCACCCGTCGCTCCCGTTGGGCCTGTTATTCCTGTTGGGCCTGTTGCTCCTGTTATTCCCGTCGCTCCCGTTGGGCCTGTTGCTCCTGTTATTCCCGTCGCTCCCGTTGGGCCTGTTGCTCCTGTTATTCCCGTCGCTCCCGTTGGGCCTGTTGCTCCTGTTATTCCTGTCGCTCCCGTTGGACCTGTTGCTCCTGTTGCTCCTGTTGCTCCTGTCGCTCCCGTTGGACCCGTTGCTCCTGTTATTCCTGTCGCTCCCGTTGGA
>NZ_JBMDKC010000010.1:0-88073 GCF_057809515.1 Bacillus sp. FG16 | reverse complement strand
AATAAGCAGTATAGACACTTTTATCGATGTTAAAACATTAAACGGAACTTATATAGGGTGAATAAATTCTAATCCATAATAGATTAATGTTGGTACTACCCCACCAGCAATCCATGTTCCAATTAAAGCACCTACTGCAACTAAAATCAGTATTGCTTCTAATCCGTTAGAAATCCCTTTCGTAATTGCATCTTGCAATTCTTGATAACGAAATCCTAATCTTAATCCAAGCGCAATTACTAAAAACCATGAAATAAATAGCGCTAATTGAATTGGGAGATCAAAAATCGTTTGGAAGGAAAAGACAACAGCAAGAAATAGTAATAAAAGAACTATGATTTCTAGCATCGATGGTAATCTTACACTTTTCATTTTTTTCTCTCCTTACAAGTCGATAACATGACGTATGTCGTCTTACATGTATGTAATATACAATTAGCGAAGACAAAACAAAATTTTCATATTATTTCGATTTATTTTTCCAGTATAATATATTCACAACCCTTTCTATTGTAAAAGTAGATTACGTTTTTCGCAATGAAAAATATAAAAAATGTTGTATTTTTATTTATCCCGATATTTTCGGTCAATAAGACCCTTGTATCAAAATTCAGTAAGTGCAAAGCACCTAGTTAAGAAATTAACTACTGTAAAATCCCGGATTGACATGAACGTATTAAAGTTTCACTTTATTTACAAAGAACAATCCCATACTAACTTTTTTAATATTTGCTGCAACAAAACTTTTTACAACTATCTTAACTTTTTAATTCACACGATTATTTTCTACGCAAAAAATAGGGCACACATCATAAAAATGATGCATGCCCTACCTTTATTTATACATATTTTGTATTTCTTCTTTATTTTTAAGTATTTCCTCAAACTTATCACTACACCCCTTCGGAAATAACACTCCCAGTCCATATGAATGTGCAAATTGAAAATGAGGGTACTTCGCTTTTACCTCATCCCAAAACTTATATACGCCGAAATCACCACTTCTAACTTCAATATCATGAAATAATACAATACCGTTTTTCGCGACTTTCGGTAGCCATGTATTATAATCGTGAGAAACAGCTTCATACGTATGATAGCCATCAATATGCAAAAGATTTATCGTTTCATCTTGAAACCGGTCTACAGCATCATCAAAAGTAGATCGAATTAAATTTCCTATATTAAGGTAGTTATCACTCACTACTTTTTCTACTATTTGAAAAACTCCTTCTCCATATGGACCTGTATGCCCATCTCCAGCCCAAGTATCTACTGCAAAGCATTTAGTCGATAACCCTCCATCTTTTACTCCTTGACAAAAACTGAAGAAAGAAGCACCTAGATGTGTACCTAACTCAACTAAAGTTTCTGGTTTTTCAAATCGGACTAAGTCATATGCAAAATCTAAATGTCCACTCCACGCAGATTGTGACCGAATAATAGGACTAAATGTTTCAAATTCAAATGATGGTTTATGAGTAACCCAGTTCATCGCATAACTCCTTCTGCACATATTTTTAACAAACCAAATTACTCTTATCTTTATTTTTTTATCGCCTTGATTATGATTCTATTTCATGAAAATATGAAGAATTTATTCTTTTCTATTGCGGTAAAGCATCATATACATATGGGTCAGTTGGCTTATTAATTTTCTCGATTTTGTTTACTTTTACAAGTGGAAAGACTGTTCCTTTATATGTCGTTTCATCTAATAATCCTGTTATTTTCACCCATGTTTCTTCTGATATTTTTTCAACATTTTGCCTGGTAACAATCATCCCCCAGACTGATGCATCCGCAATACAACAAGTTATGCCATATCGAGCCACTACTGCTTTATTACCCGTCACATCCTTATCCTTATATATAAACCCTAAGAATGTAATTTCTTTCCCTTTAAACCAATTAACATTTTGACCAATTACATTTATTGTTTGAACATAGTCCTTATCCTTTACTTGTAGTTTACTCTGTCCTAACATACTTTTTACTACTTGCTCTTCCGTTTTATAAGTCGTTGATAAATTTGATGTTTCTTCTGGATCAACGGATACTTCTCGCCCATCAAAATTAACCTGTTCCCCCTCTTTTTCATTCCTTTCCAGACTTCTCGCCTGTACACTTTGATTCATACCCCTTTTTCCTGCTAAACTTCCATCAATTGTTACACTTCCAAAGAGAAAAGCACTAACTATCGGAACAACAAATAAAACATATACAAAGAAACTTTTTATCCCTGATTTTGATGTTGTATGATGTTTACAACAATTACAATCATGCTGTTTCTCTCTTCCATCTCCCCAAACTTGTACAGTACCAAAAATTAAAATCACTACAAAAGCTATATACGTAAATTTAATCATTTTTGGAGCGATAAAATTATAAATATTCCCTGTTACAAGTAGTTTAAATAAGAGCATTGCTAAACCAATTAAAATAATGCCACGAATATAGCGATGATATGCCTTCTGCTCCTCTTTCTCCATTCTTTCTCACCTCCTATAACATTATGATTTGCATGATGGTATACACAGATACAATCACAATTCCTATCAAAAAGAATACAAATCTCTTTTGAAAATATGCAAATAGCATTAACGTATTTTTCATATCAAGCATAGGCCCAAACACAAGAAATGCGAGAAGTGCCTTTACTGAGAAAACATGTCCAAAAGATGCCGCTATAAAAGCATCTGCTGCAGAGCAAATTGATAAAACATAACCAAATCCCATCATAATAAAGGGGGCAATTACTTAGTTATGTGCTATTGTATCCAGTACATTCCGATCAAAAAACGTTTGAAATACACTTGCTAAAAAAGCACCAATCAATAAATACTTACCAGTATCAAAAAACTCATCTACAATATGATTCATAACATCTTTCCAACTCTTTTTTCTGCTTGTTTGAACTGAAACCTCTACATCTTTTAAAACATTTCTTTCGCGATAGCAATAATACACAATTAGACCTATGAATAGAGCAACTAAAATTGTTATCCCAAAGCGTGCATATACTACATAATCATTTTTTGGAAACGCATATACAGTAGATAAAAGAACAACTGGATTCATAATGGGTGCACTCAGTAAAATAACAATGCCTACATGAAGTGGTAACCCCTTTTGAATGAGCCTTCTTACAATTGGTATAATGACACATTCACACATTGGAAAAAGAACTCCCACAAATACTGCCGGAATCATTGCAACAATCGGAGATTTCGGCATTACTTTTTGAATCATATCTTCCGTCACAAACACTTGAATAAATGAAGAAACAATTACCCCTAATAAAATAAAGGGTATTGCTTCAAAAATGATACTTAAAAATACTGTATTCACATTCAACCATTCCTGTGGCATATTTTTGTGCAAATTTGCTAGACGTGTAAAATCTACAAAAAATAATAAAAAGAGAAACATAGCGATAAGAACTATGCCTATTAATTCTTTTGAAACTCTATTAAAGACCAAGCTTCTCGCCTCCATTTTATTTATATGTAAACATGTGCTTGTCCAAATGCTTCATACTACAGCACAAATTTTATAGTCTATTTCTATTCTTAAATCGTAATCATTATGATTTATTCTTGCTTTTTCTTTCCCCATCATTTAACATAAAACGTAATCATTACGATTTAAAGGAGAGATCATTTCATGAAAAAAGTACCTATCACTGTATTAAGTGGTTTTTTAGGATCTGGAAAAACTACCTTACTACATCACATTTTGACTAATAAGAATAACTTAAAAGTAGCTGTCATCGTTAATGATATGAGCGAAGTAAACATTGATGCATCTCTTATAAAAAAGGGTGGTTTTTCACGTACGGAGGAAAAACTAGTAGAAATTCAAAATGGCTGTATTTGTTGTACACTACGAGAAGATTTAATGATAGAAGTGAATCGTCTTGTTGAAAATGGTGATATTGACTATATTATTATTGAATCTTCTGGTATAAGTGAGCCTATTCCAGTTGCTCAAACGTTTACTTATACAGACGAAGTTCTTAACATTGATTTAACGAAAAATTGTCGCCTCGATACGATGGTTACAGTTGTAGATGCAAATAGATTTTGGGATGATTTTGCAGACGGAGAAAGTTTATTAGACCGAAAACAAGCAATCGATGAGAATGATACCCGGGAAGTTATTGATTTATTAATAGATCAAATTGAGTTTGCAAACGTAATTATTCTTAATAAAATAGATTTGCTAGAAAAAGAAGATGTGATAGAGCTTCATCATTTACTAAAAAAATTAAATCCTAATGCAAAAATTCTTGAAGCTTCGTTTAGCAAAGTACCATTACAAGAAATTTTAAACACAAATCTATTTAATTATGAAGACGCTAGTCAATCGGCCGGCTGGATACAAGAATTAAATAGTGAACACCATACACCGGAAACGGAAGAATACGGTATCAATTCCTTTGTTTACCGTCGCAAATATCCTTTCCATCCCGAGCGCCTTATGAATTGGCTAGAAAAATGGCCTTTAGATGTTGTAAGAGCGAAAGGATTCTTCTGGCTTGCATCTCGTAATAATATGATAGGACTTCTATCTCAAGCAGGTTCCTCTATTACAATTCAAGGAGCCGGTGAATGGATAGCCGCATTACCTGAAACTGAAAGAAATCAAATGATTGCAGAAGAACCAGAAGTATTGAAAAACTGGGATAAACAATATGGAGATCGAATAACTGAGCTCGTATTTATCGGTATTGATATGAATCGTTCTGTGATTGAACAATCATTAGATGATTGTCTATTAACAGAAAAGGAAATGGAACAAAAGTGGAATACATTTATTGATCCTATTCCGGCTTTTACTTATACTTCATAATAATTAATAAAAGGCTTCAGTAGAATGAAGCCTTTTTATTTTATAGCACTCTTATTTAATAGGTTTGCTTTAATTATAAATACAACTGTACCTAAAACAATTAATATAGCATATATGATACCAACTACATCACCTATTTTTTCTAAGCCAAGCGGTAATATTATAGTAGCAACTCCAACTATATAAGAAAATGCACCTGAAAGCTTCGCTAATTTATTTTTATCTCCAACAAACGTTTCTTCTTGATACCCTGCTAGCAAAAACAACCTCTTTTTCACATGTATTTGATACCCTAAAAAAATGATAAGTAACCCTACAAATAAACAAACTAAAAATCCTGCTAACATATCCTTCCCCCTCCTCTACAATATTTTACTATACATAAAAAAATTTTAGTTAGAAATTTCAGTTTATTAATAAGTCATTCTGTGATATATTGCATATTGTATTCAATTTGTATTTTTAGAAAGGAGAATTTTAGATCATATGGATTCAAATCGATTAAAAGGAATTATAATGGTCATAATCGGTGCTTGTTTATGGGGCTTGTCTGGTACAGCTGCACAACAACTTTTTCAATATGACAATGTTTCAACAGAATGGTTAGTTACGATCCGTTTACTTATATCTGGAATTATTTTGCTCATGATTTCCTCATTCGGAACGAGACAAAAAGAGATATTTGGTATTTGGAAGCAAAAATCTGATGCTATTAAAATGATTTTGTTTGGTCTATTCGGTATGCTTGCTGTACAGTATACGTATTTCGCTTCAATTAAAGAAGGAAATGCTGCCGTGGCAACATTATTACAATATTTAGCTCCTATATTCATCACTGTATACTTGCTTTTCAAATGGAATGTTCGTCCATCAAAAATTGATTTCATTTCAATTACTCTTTCATTAGTAGGCACTTTTCTCTTACTAACAAACGGGTCTGTTCATAACTTGGCTGTTTCTACACCAGCTATTATTTGGGGTATTTTATCTGGATTATCTCTCGCTTTTTATAGTTTATATTCAAAGGAATTGTTAGAAAAATGGTCTTCCTCTGTTATCGTTGGATGGGGCATGATTATTGGGGGTATTGGTGTAACGATTGTGCACTTTATTTCTACAAACGAATTCATTTTATTATCAACTATGAAATATGTAAAAATAAGTACCCTACCGCTCATCACATTTGTCGTCATTTTCGGGACACTTATTGCCTTTTATTTATACTTAGACAGCATACGATACCTGACTCCGAAAGAAACAACATTATTTGGTTGCACAGAACCACTCGCAGCTATTATTTCTTCTGTACTTATATTGCACGTGCCATTTCAATCTTTTCAGTTATTAGGCGCTTTTTGTGTCATTGTAATGGTGCTCATCTTAAGCCAAAAGCCGGATGAAGGGAAACAAAAATTAAAACTTGTTCATGCAAAAAAGGAAAATATACAATGAAAGGATTGAATTCACTATGCCTGTCCCTCAAAATTATAAAAAACCAGGAAGAATTTCAGCAAAATCACTCGTTTTAAATCAACTACAAAATTGGATTATTGAAGGTGTACTAAAGCCCAATGAAAAAATTAATGATGGGGAATTGGCTGAGGCACTAGGAGTAAGCAGAACACCTGTAAGAGAAGCACTTCAAATATTAGAGCTTTCTGGATTAGTGGAAATGGTACCAGGGCAAAAAACGAAAATTGCTCCTATTAATTTAGAAGACGTATCTATCATTTATGAAACGATGGCTGGTCTTCACTCTATTATAGGAAAGCAAGCTCTTCAAAACATTACAGACGCTGATATTCAACTACTTTCTGAAATAAATAATCATTTTCAGCACTCTATAGAGAAAAAAAATGCAAAACAAGCTTTAGAATTAGATATACAATTCCACAATACAATTTCTTCTATTGCTAAAAACCAATATATTGAACCCTTTCTAGAAAATATGCAACTTCACGTTTTACGTCTTGAATATTTGTTTTTCCAAAACTTTGTTCCAGCAAATCAATCTATTGAAGAACATCACTCTATCATTCAAGCATTACAAAAGCAGGACGAAAAACAAATGGAACAAATAATGACTC
The DNA here is from genome assembly GCF_057809515.1 of Bacillus sp. FG16. Taxonomy (NCBI): domain Bacteria; kingdom Bacillati; phylum Bacillota; class Bacilli; order Caryophanales; family Bacillaceae; genus Bacillus; species Bacillus sp. FG16. The sequence goes on along the minus strand of NZ_JBMDKC010000010.1, from coordinate 81,132 downwards.
AAAACTGGCTCCGTCCCATGAAAGAAATACAAAAAATAATTTCTACGAAATAAAAAGAGATCTGGTTACACAAAATCGTAACCAGATCTCCTTTTACTAATCTATATAGTTATGCCTGAATATTTGCATAATCTTCCATATCTTCGTACTCTTTTTCCAATTCCTCTAAAGACAGCTCGTATAATTGTCGGTCGCGAATCTTAAACACACCTGCTCCAATTAACTCATCAATTAAATGCCTCTTACGATTTTCAACAGCAAAACGGAGTTGACTACTCATCTTTTAAAAAACTCCTTTCTACGATCATTGAAAATGATAATCTTTATCAATTACCACTTTTGATTATAAAAGATGACTCTTTATAAGTAAAGTAATTTCATGAAATATTTACCTTACAAAGTATTTGTGGCCACATTATATATATGTATGCCGTGCGAAAAATGTTATGACACTTTTTCTTTCATACTTTGCAAGTTGTCTCATCGTGATGAAATTCACCATCTATTTCTACTTGAATGGTGACATGTTCTACATGAAACTTCTCCTTTAATACATCCGTAGCCTCTTTTAATACACTTTGCGTTTCATTACCTTTAATAATTAAGTGGCAAGTTAATACTTGAAAATCCGATGTGACAGACCATATGTGCAAATCATGAACTTCTTTTACAATCGGAATATTTAATAATGTACTTTTTACCTCTTCAACATTTATGTGCTGTGGTGCACCTTCCATTAATATATGAACCGTATCACGTGTTACACGCCATCCACTAATAATGACTAAAATAGACACAAGAATACTAGCAATCGCATCTGCAGCAGTCCATCCGAAAAATTTAATAAGTAACGCAGCAATAATCGCTCCGACGGAACCCAATAGATCGCCTAGTACGTGCAGAAAAGCACTTCTTAAATTCAAATTCCCTTTCACATCTCCGCCTCTCATTAATATCCAGGCTGATAAAATATTAATAAGCAGTCCAAGGACTGCAATAATGAGCATCCCATTACTAGCAATCTCAACTGGTTCTTTAAAACGACGGATTGCTTCAATAAAAATGTATACCGAAATGACAATAAGAACGACACCGTTACATAATGCTGCTAACATTTCGACTCGCTTATATCCATATGTTTTCACAGTTGTTGCTGTTTTTTCTCCGAGCTTAAACGCAAGTAAACTTAAAGCTAAAGATACTGCATCACTTAGCATATGCCCCGCGTCAGATAGTAGTGCTAAGCTATTTGTTACAAATCCACCAACAACTTCTGCAATCATAAAACTTGTTGTTAGTAGGAAGGCAATTAGTAACGCCTTTTTATTTTTTGAATGACCATGATCATGCGAATGTCCCATACTTATACTCCTTTAAGTACAATATCTGTATGTTAGTATGAAACAAACTCCCCATCTTTATCCCGAATTGACCGATTGTAAACGCCCGCTTCCTCTGTATACACACTTCGCTACTTTTTAAACAATCCCTTTTTCTCAAATAAAACAAGACTACTTCTTTTTTATTTTCATATTGTTTACTAATGAAAGAATTTTTAAGGAGGTTACTTAAATGAAACGTTTATTTCTCTGTATGGAACGTGAACTTGTTGTAGTGAAAGAACAATATGATAACTATGAAACGACTTACCACTTACAAAATATGCAACCTACCTGTATCGCTGTTGATCCGCTCCACCCAAACCGTGTATATTGCGGAACATTTGGACGAGGTTTATGGTTAAGCGATGATGGTGGGGATTCTTGGCGACCAATTGGGGATTCCTATCGTTACTTTGATTTTCCTAAAGAAGATGGTATTTTGCACTCCTCTATCACTTCCATAACAATAAGCTCAAATGAACAAGTGAACGGATATGGGGTCGTTTATGTCGGCACAGAACCGAGCGCTTTATTTCGCTCTGAAAATGGTGGTGAAACGTGGACTGAACTTAAAAATATGAAATCATTATTATCTTCTTATACGTGGGCATTTCCGCCTAGACCTTTTACCCATCACGTACGCTGGATTACAGTTGACCCAAACAACCCTAATACAATACACGTTTCAATCGAAGCTGGTGCTGTTATTCAAAGTAATGATAAAGGGCATACATGGATTGATAAAAAATTCGGTGCTCCTATCGATGCTCATCAATTACTTATGCACCCTGAAGCACCAAATCGTCTTTATGCATCATGTGGTGACGGATTTATGGGCGGACCTGATCGTGCTTATCTTGAAAGTTATAACAATGGAAACAGCTGGATCTCATGTAGTGAAGGACTTGAACATCATTATTTATACAGCATGGCAATTGATCCAGCTGATTGTAATACGATTCTAGTTTCTGCCGCGCCAAGTGCTGATCTCGCTCATCACCGTATCCCTTATGAATCTTATATTTATCGAAAAACGAAAGATACTCCTTTCCAGCAAGTACAACAAGGACTACCATCTGCAATCGGTACAGTCATTTCGATGTTTGCGACAAACAAGGCTGAACCACATACGTTTTACACGTTAAATAACAATGGCGTCTTTCAATCCAATGATAGCGGCGAATCGTGGGAACAACTAAATATTCCGTGGAAAGATGAATATAAAACGCAGCATCCGCATGCATTGCTCGTTACTAGTTCTTAACGAAAAAGAGACTGCCTAAATGATTTTAGGCAGTCTCTCTTTTATTTCTTTAAATCAATGACAATATCATCTAACACAATATCTTTACTCTTCGCTTCTTTTTTCGGCACTTCTATTTTCTTCTCTTTCCCATTCACATACTCTACTCCACCATGATTTTCAGGTGTATGTACTCGCAAGTGCACGCGAGGTGTAACGATAAGCTTTGTTGCATTTTCGTTTAGTTTTTGGAAGGTGGCACTCCAACTACTTTTATGTGGCTCTGCTACTGTACTACTTCCGCCATTTCCTTCACCAGTATAATGATTTCCTAAATCATCTTTTATTTCTAACTCAACATCTGCACTATCCCACATACTTCTTAACGCCTTAGATTCTTCTTGATTGTAAAAAACGATAAAGGACATCGGGGTTACTTCCATTTTGTTTATATTTACTTTTATTAATTCATTTTCAGAACTTCCTTTAAGTTTCACTTCTTTACTGTCCATCGCATTTAAAGAAAGCGCAAAATTCCAGTTCCCTTTAATTGATTGTGTTCCATCTACTGTTTCTATCTTATCTATCTCCCACTTGACATTTGCAGCATCCATTTTTATACCATCAACATCAGTTGCTGTACTCATACCTACGTATTTCTTGTCATCCACTTTTGTAATTTTAGAACTACCAGTCGTACCATTAAATCCGGCAATTTGTAAAAATTCTATTACATTTGGATTTTCTCCTAAATCCTTATCACTTTCAATAGAATATGTTATCGTTACAGTTCTTCCATTAAAAACAGCATCATTGAGTGTAATCTTAATCCCATTACTCTCTCTCGTCATATTCAACTCAGTCGAAAATTCTTTATAATTTTCATATAACCCTGTTCTACCATTATCTAAAAATCGGAATATGTCACCGACAATTGGCAATCCCCCCGCATATGTAGGAAATCCGATACCGAGTGTTGCAACTGATAATCCTACTAAAATAGATGCAGCAGCGACACCTTTTTTCCACCTTTTCATCTTTTTCTTCGTACGTATCGATTGTTTTACATTTCGTTTTACTTTTTCTTTTTCAATTTCAGAAGCCTCAATTTCTTCTAGTTCTTTTTCGTCTATATCAATATCATTTAATAGTTCATAAATGTCTTTCATATTGCACTACCTCCAAAACTAATATTCGTAGCATTTTGTTGTAGTTTCTTTTTTCCACGGTACACACGATTATCGATCGCTGCCCGAGTTAACCCTAACTTATCTCCTATTTCTTCTGTCTTCATACCGAGAAGATATTTCATAATGAACACCTTTTGATCTAACGGTTCTAATTGATTAATGAGCTTCAATAATTCTTCCCTATCTTCCATAACAATTAATTCGTCTTCTGCTGATTTTTCTGTACTGATATAAAACTCATCTGAAATGATTTCTACTGTTTTAGTCGATTTTCGGTAATAATCAATTGCTTTAAACTTCGCAATCGCTGCAATCCACTTTTTAAAATCACTCGGCTCTCCATGAAATTTATTTGCGTTATTCCAAATGGAAAGAAATATATCGTTTATACATTCCTCTATGAGTCCATCATTTTGAATGGGAAGTAGAACTTTATGCGTGATCCCCTTTATGAGTGGTAAGTATGTATCGACAACAAATTCTAACGCGTCTTCTTTTTGCCGCTGTAATCTTTTTATAAAATTTTTCTCATTTGATTTCATGTAGCGATTCCCCTTATATTTTTGTAAAAGCTTTTACACCCTATATAACGTCTGAGAAAATTTTTTCTCTCATCTTTTTTATTTTTTGTATGTAATGGAATACTTTCCCTTAGCCATTGTCTCACATAACTATGCGTTCAAAGAAAATTTTCTCAAGTCTGTAATTTAATTCATGTAGTACACTATTTATATAGTCATTTTTTAACTTGGTGTACATTTTATTTCATTAATCTACTATTTTAATTTAGGAGATGAGATATGTATGTGTGGAATTACAGGTTGGGTAGATTGGAAAGAAGACCTTTCAAATCAACATGTTATTTTAAAAAAGATGGCAAATAGTATCCAGCATCGTGGTCCGGATGCTGAAGGATTTTGGTTTTCACCTCATGCGGCCTTTGCACACCGGCGTTTAATTGTAATTGATCCAGAAGGCGGGACACAGCCGCAGACATTCCGTGCTGGTGATTATACGTATGCTCTTACTTATAATGGAGAAATTTATAATTTCCGTGAACTTAAAGAGCAGCTTCAAAAATGTGGGCATGCATTTGAAACCCATTCAGATACAGAAGTATTACTACATGCTTATTTAGAATGGAAAGAAGACTGCGTACGACATTTAAACGGAATTTTCGCTTTTGCCTTATGGGATGATCAGAAGCAACAATTGTTTTTAGCACGAGATCATTTAGGTGTAAAACCACTCTTTTTTACAGAAAGAAATGGCAGTATTATTTTCGGCTCTGAAATTAAAGCATTATTAGCGCATCCATCTGTCCCTGCTGAAATTGATGCGGATGGAATAAATGAAGTATTTGGATTAGGCTTATTTCGCACTCCAGGATGTGGCGTCTTTAAACATATTCAAGAAGTACGTGCTGGACATTCTATAACATTTACACGTCATAAAAAAGTAGTTACGAAGTATTGGAATTTAGAAAGTAAGTTCCATACAGACTCTATAGAAGATACATCTTCGCATATTTTATCTATTTTACAAGATACAGTAAAAAGACAATTAATTGCCGATGTTCCTCTCGTTTGTATGTTATCAGGCGGATTAGACTCTAGCGGTATTACTGCACTTGCGGGTAAAGAATTTGCTGCTGAAAATAAAACACTTCATACGTATTCTGTTGACTTTGTAAATAGCGCAAAAGATTTCGAACTGACATTTGCTCGCACTGGTTTAGATGCACCTTGGGTAAAACGCGTTTCTGAACATGTCGGGACAGCGCATCATGATATTATTGTGAATGCTGAAGAATTAGCAAATCAATTATTCGTTCCCCTTCATGCAAAAGATTTACCGAGTGCTGGTGAAATGGAAACTTCACTATATTTACTATTTTGCGAAATGAAAAAAGATGCGACCGTAGCTTTATCCGGCGAATCGGCTGATGAAGTATTCGGTGGATATCCTTGGTTTCATCAAGAAGAACTACTATATGTAGATAAGTTTCCTTGGCTAACAAATTGGAAAAATACATCTCCTCTTCTACTAAATGAAGTAAGTAGCCAATGTAATCTAGAAGACTATATTGATACACGATTCCAAGAGGCGATACTTGAAGTACCTACTCTTGAAGGCGAAAGTAAAAAATCCGCGAAACAACGTCAAATGTTTTATTTATTTTTAACACGATTCCTTCCTTTCTTACTTGACCGTAAAGATCGCATGAGTATGGCTGTTGGATTTGAAGTTCGTGTACCGTTTTGTGATTATAGATTAGTTGAATATTTATGGAATGTTCCTTTCAACATAAAAAGTATTGATAATATTGAAAAAGGCATTTTACGTAGAGCACTACAACCAGCTTTACCTGACGATGTACGCAATAGAAGAAAAAGCGCTTATCCAACTTCACAAGATCCACTCTACTTACAAACAATCCGTAATTTAACACTTGATATGTGTAACAATAAAAACAATCCTATTTTCTCACTTATTAACCATTCCATCTTACTTTCAATTGCTGATCAAAGTAATAAAGAGATTAACAATTTTGAGGCAAGAAGTGCCATGGAGTATATGCTACAAGTAAATGAATGGTTGAAAACATATCACATCCATATTGCTTAACAAAAAGGAGTTCAAGGATAAAAACCTTGAACTCCTTTTATATTAATTAGCACATTGTTTATTATCAGTATCAATAGACCATCCAATAATCGTGGCACAGTCTCTACCTTTCCACTGCAGTACATTTGTTAATACGGGCTCAATCTGCAAGCTATTTCCGTCGTGCAATATTTCTACTAAAGATTGATCATCATCAAACCTTCGTTTGTCACACTCTAAAATACCGTCCGTTGCCATTACAATGTGATTCATTCCTTTTTCTAATCCTCTTACACCTGACGTAAAGCAAGGTGTATTTGCTGCAAAAATATTTTTCCTGCCAATATATTCGTAATTCTTCCGTTTATTTAATCGTCCTTTTCCATTTTTCGTTTTCTCAGAATGGAATAAATACGCGAAACAATCACCAACTGATAACCAATATAAAAATTCGCCTTTTCGTAAACAAATTAAGCAAGCGAGTTCCTCATCATCTTGATCACACTTTTTAATAAATAACTCATCTGTAAATAACGCTAATAAGTACATATGTGTATGATGGAAAGCTAAATGTATTGGATATGAGAATAACTCTTTTAGTTTTTCTTTTCTTTCCGAAATCGCTTCTATTATATAATCTATATTTTTTGTTTTGTGATGTGTATCAAAAATCATAACAAATTCAAATTGTAATTCAGGATCCCACCAAGCCAGCACCGCATCTCCTCGTTCATATGCATCACTCTCTTGATTTCCCCCATATACGCCGACTGAAAGAGGACCACATTTTTCAACATGTATTTCATCTACATACATCTGTTCATGACTAATCCATTTGAATGTATTCACAGCTATCATCCTCTCTCTTGCTAAATGTATACCTTTACACATAGATTACCTTATATTTCAATAAAAATAAACTTTTTCAACATTTTTTATCCAAATAAAAGGATTTTATTTCTAAAACAACGAATATATCTTACTATACGATATAAAAAGGGGATTTATTATTATGAACAACATTAATCAACATTGGGAGAGCATTTATTATCACTTACGATACGAATACGAGGACAACCTTTCCCACCAAGCAATTCGTATTTTACAAATCGTTTCTCGTGAGAAAGATATAACAATTGGAAAAGTCGCTACTGAGCTTAGTCTTTCTCATAACACAGCGTCTGAACACATAAAGCGCCTTATTCAAAAGGGCTTCATCATTAAAGAGCGAAATAAAAAAGATGAAAGAGTTGTAAACCTTACATTAACAATTGAAGGAATTGAAGTATTAGAAAAACATACTTTACTAGATAAAGAAAAGATAAAAATATTAGAATCACAGTTATCAAAAGAAGAACAACAATTAATTGAAAAAGCATTTTCGTTATTAGCGAAGGAGGCAAAATATGCATTTCCTCGTTAAAGTAATCGTTTCGGCACTTATTATCGGCATTATCACTGAAGTCGCTAAACATTACAGTACGATAGGTGGCTTTATTGCTGCCCTTCCTCTCGTGAGTTTACTTAGTCTATTTTGGATTTCATTCGAAGGCGGAAATAAACAAGAATTGAGTCAATTTGCTTTAGGGGTATTATATGGATTCCCCGCATCAGCACTACTATTATTTATCGTCTATATTGGTTTGAAAAATTCATTTACACTTAGTACCTCTGTCTTACTCGGTATAGGTGTTTGGTGTATCGTTTTTGCTTTTCAAAAATTATTTCAAGCTTAGGAGGAATTAACATTCATAAATTTGTAGAAATAATGGGGCGAAATATAGAAGTACATATAAAAGGAAGTGGTAAACAAACTGTAGTCATTCAAACCGGAATGAGTTGCTCATTTTATGATTGGTTTCCTATTATAGAAAAGCTTTCAGAGCACTTTACAGTCGTTTCATACCATCGCCCAGGTTACGGAAAAAGTGATTTAGGCAATCAGCCGCGTACAATAAGGCAAGTTACAAAAGAGCTATATATGTTAATAAACAAACTAGCTATTCAAGAGCCACTTATTCTAATCGGTCATTCCTATGGAGGATTATGTGCACAACATTTTGCGATGTTACATGAAGATAAGCTGCAAGCACTTATTTTAGTTGATTCTACTTCGATGAACTTACACCGTTTAGATGAACTTCATTTACCAATTTCTGATCAAACTGATTCTGATGATGTTTGGTTTCAAAAATATAATATATATTCCAAAATGGATGTAGACACACTTTATAATGAACTAAAACCTATTCTCACCGATCAATCAAAACAGCAAATTGAATTCTCTACCTCGCCTTCATTATATAAAGCGACAGCTTCTGAACTATCGGAGTGGAAAAACTGTGCTCTCTCACTAAAAGAGCTATGTAAAACATTAGAAATACCATTAATCGTTATCGGTAGAGATCCTCAATATTCTATTACTCAATTGACTAATGGCGGCATGCCAAAAGTGGAAGCAACACAACTTGAAGCAATGTGGCAAGAACTAATTCACGAACAATTACACCTCTCAACTAACAACCAATATATTCTTGCCGAACATGCTAGTCACGGTATAGAAAATGATCGACCAGATATTATTATTGAGGCAATTCATTTCTTACAAATAAAAAAAGGAAGCAACTAAAGCTGCTTCCTTACTTATCTATTCATAATCTTCTTCATCATCGATTTCTTCGTAATATGAACTTCCATTACTTACATATATAGGGCCATTCGCAACATCAATACGTAGTACCCACGCCCATGGCACAGCTAAACGTTTATGTATCGCTCGCCAAAAGCTCATTGATTTTCTTTCGTACTCCTGGAACTCCTGAAGTAACTCTTTGTAGGAGGAACCGTCTAACTGAATATTTGCTTCTAACAAACGAGAATGGGCATAGTACTGTAACTCTAGTTCAGCAGCAATTTCCATTTCTTCTTCCGTTGCCATACCAATAATTGTTCCATCTTCTGGTGCAATTTCATATACGTTTTGAACTTCAATAAGCCCTTCTTTCTCTTTCTCAAACATGTAAACAGCCTCCTTTAACATATATTTTTTATGTTACAAAGTCATACTTCTACAATAACTTCTCTCTTTCCTCTTTTTTTGATAAACTTTTACAAAATATTTAACCGATGACCTGTTTTCTCTATTCTTTCAGCAGAAATGAAACGATTTTTATCAAAATTTAATTGATACACATCAGGCATATGAAGTGTTTTCCAAAACTCAAAGTCATATTTCGAATTAAAATAATTCATGAGTAATACCATAATATTTCCATGCGTACCTATTACAATATTCTTACCTTCATATTGTTTTAATATATTTTGCATACATATTACAGCGCGCCTTTGTGCGACATCATTCGATTCTCCGCCTTCGTATGCAAAACTCCAATCTTCCCACACATTCTGCATAGCATCATTAAAATTTGATACCGGTTCTGTGCTCAATAATCTTTCACGCAAATCTTCTTCTGTTTGTATTAATAATTTATATGTATTCGCAATTCCTTGTACAGTTTGGATTGCTCTTTTATACGGGCTAGAAATCACAACCTCAATATGTTTATCTTTTAATAAGCGTGTTACATTCTCTGCATCTAAGTAACCTTTTTCAGATAAAGGTCGCTCCCGTTCTTCTTTTGTATAGGTAGAATGGGCATGGCGAACGAAATAGATTGTTGTCATTTATTCATCTCCTTTTTCCGTTTCTACCCAAATTCAATACATTACCATCAAATCCCTTTACCTTTATAATAAGTGCTTTCAAATTTAAATGTTGATTTTCATATTAATAAAAGGGAAACACCCCATATGGTGTTTCCCTCATTTAAAATAGACTACATTCAATTAAATACTTTATCAATTTTATTTCTATCGTATTCTAATATCCAATCATTATATGTATTATAAATATCCCTAATTGTATCAGGAGAGGTAGCTAATACATCACAACCTCTATCATCATAGACGTGAAATATAGTATTCTTGTTAACATTTATAAAATACACCCTATGAAAAATACTCGGTTTTATTCCCATATCTTGATTACAAATTGCTTTTAGCATAGGAATGTATGTAAAGTCAGAGATTTTACATTTCAAAGTATATCTATGTGTTTTATATGCTCCATCTTCATCTTCTTCTGGAAAAACATAAGGGATTGTATTTTTCTGTAACTTAAACAAATCGGACTTCTCTTTGACATACTTAGAAAAGATATTCAATTTCTGTTTGAAAATTTCACCATTTGCATAGTCATTTACATCCACTACAATATAAATATCATCTTTTGTTGAATGTAAAGACTGAAATAAAGTAATCGTCCTTTTATAAACGCCTTCTAAATATAGACAATTTTCATAAATGTTATTACATTCATAGTCCACACCTAATCTAAAACGAATACCAATATCCCAATTATAAAATAGAGGTGGTCTAAGTTCTAAATTCGGAAACGTTTCAAGCATATACTCATTCAACCTCATCTCAATACCTACCTTTAATAGCATGTTGTTTACATAATAAAATTATTTTATTATAATTTATTTCTAAACTCTTCATCTGTTATAGCATCTTGAATAAAATAATTTATATTATTTCTCAGCTTTTGATATACAACTTGATCTTCTATATCGTTAAACATAATGACAGCTTCTATCTTATTACCTTTCTTATCTGTACTATACAAACTTTTGGTCAATACGAATGCGGTAGATCCACCTTTTTGACCAGCAAATTCTAACTTACTATTATTAACTGTGCCTTTGAAAATATTCTCGATTTCTTCTTGCATTAATTTAGGAAAATAATTTCTACTATTTATTTTTTCCATTATACTCATATAATCTTTAGCGTTTGCACTCACTAATCGATCTGACCAAATTCGCTGAAATTCCATATCTACCTTTAATGGAATTTCACGTTTTTTCCATTCTTCTTCATCTTTCATCCATTCATGAATTTGTAACACATGTTTATTATACTCATCCTTTGACATGTTACGTATCATTTCTAATGATTGATTTTCTGGCTTATGAAGCTCTTTTTCTACATACCCTCTCATATATAGTGAAGCTGTATACGAAGTGAACTTATCATGACTAGTAAGCTCTAACTCATTTATACTTTCATTTACTCTTTCTATTCCAAGCTTATCTAACAAATATGTTGTATTTGCGTTAGAACTATAATGAATCATTCCTTTAGCGACTTCTTCTAAAGCGATTTGTCCATTTTTCACTAATTCTCTCGCTTTGGCATCTTCTAACCAGTTAGGATGTGCTCCACCATCAGTATCTTTAACGTAATATTTTTCTAGCTCGTGCAATGAAATTTGTTCATCACGACTTATTTTTCCTTCTGACACTTGCTTAGCAAATTCAACTGCTATTACGATTTTTGCCGTACTCGCTAATGGCAATTTTTTATTTTCATTTATAGATGTTAATATCTCACCATTTTTTCTAATCAGTAATGAACATGTCTCATCGTCTTTATGTTCTTTTATATAGGTTAATACGTAATCAGAATCTTTTTTTGACAAATAATACTTCATTATGACAAAGAAAGCTATAATTGCTACTATAATCACTCCTGCAACAATTCCTATAATCTTTAATATGTTCACAATATACCTCCTCTAACAAATTTCCTTCTATATCATAATTATACCGAACTAAATTACAAAATTATACAAAACAGAATAACTCTTCCTACACATAAAGAATTATTATTTTATTTCACACTGTATTGCACGAAAAAATCTCATGAATATGTCTAACATTCACATAACAAAAAAACATGCTTTCATGATGAGAGCATGTTTTGTGATATTCTTCACATTGTTTCGTTAAAAAATTATCTTTTTATTTACCATGATGTAACATTAAATCACTAAGTTCTTCTTCAATGTGATTTAATTTCGCAACGCCTTCTTTCCATTTATGAATATAACGTGAAACCCCAACGAAAAACAAAACAATAATTGTGGAAAGAATAATACCATATACGATTGCTACAGTACTCATAGTTACACTTCCTTATAATTAGTAATGTGGTTATTAGTTATATTTTTATTATAAACCTTTTTCTTTTAAAATACTTCGATTTCAACTTTTTGTAACAAAATTGATTTTTCTAACATTTTGTTCGTAAAAATGGCATATTTTTCACAAATTATACAAAACTTCACCATATGTACTATTACCATATGAGTTATATTATTAAATAGAATAAAGGGGATGATATACTATGACGACTTGGTTTATTGTGATGTTAGTTGTATTTGGAGCATTTAAAATTATCGTTTCTAGCCTTCCTAACACTGTTATTGAATCCATTATTAGTAAGTACGAAACACATCCACAACTTGACGAAGAGAATGTGACTATTACAATTCACGGAAATAACGTAGAAGGCGAAAAGAAATCAAAAATTATTCATGATTTTAACGAAGGTTTATTTTTAGATCGCTATTATGCACCACCCCATAATGAAGGCACTCCTTTAATTATCAATGCAAAACGTGGTAAAAAAGATTTCACATTTTATATTTACAGTCATGAAGAGCATGTTGATGTTGTAAAACAATATAAAAAGAAGGTAGTTGCTTATAGTTTACGCTCTAAAAATCTTCAAAACAGTGATATGTTCGTGTCAGCTGATTTAGCTTAATACTCATATATAAAAAGGAATCCACGAAATATGGATTCCTTTTTTCTCATTTACTGAAAAATAAGCTCTGTCTTTAAACTATCTTTCGGTAACAACCAGTCTTTTTTCTCTAAACTCCCCATTAATAATTCCCTTTGTTTTGTCGCAATACTTTCTTCATTTGTTTTAAATGACACTTCTATTACGAAGTCATCTTCTAATTTCCCAGTATTACTTAATGGCCAAATTTCAATATTTGCTTTTATGTTTTCAAACTCTCCTGTATATCGCTTCATTAATACAGGACCGTAAATACGGGAATTCTTTAACATCTCTTCTCCCCAATTTGTATACAACCATTTGTTCATTTTCCCTGGTAATTTTTCTATTAACATGTTTTGAGCAGCTTGTTCATTTGGTAAATCCAGTATCCCATATCCTTTAGCACTGTAGCTTTTCTTATTTGAAATGCTTAATGTTTTCTTCTCAAATCCCCAATCTATTTCCGCCTCATAACTATCCGTATTACTATCGAATCCTTCTTTTTTAGCTACTTCTAGTGCATCTTGAATTACACCATTTTGAATAGGGTATCTTTTTTTATATGTTAGTTCAAAATCTTTACTAAATTCTTTTTTTCGAATTCTAGCAAACCAACCTTCATCACTTAAACTTTTATTCGCAGTATCTAAAAATTGCACTTGTATTCTTTCATATTTTGTACCCGCATGGAAATGTTCTAGCACCTCTTGCTTCATCTCTTTGTTATAACCTAATACTTGTTCTGGCTTTAATAATAACTTCACTTCAAAACTAGGTTTCATTGGACTAGCAGTAAACCCTTCCTTAACGTTATAAAGGAAACAACAAAAGAAAATGCTTACGAATACAAATACTTTTTTCATATACCTATCCCCTTTGTATTTTAACTGACTTCTATACGTTCCATTGCAAGTGAATATACATTTTCATATCCTGCTGTACTTAGCTTTTGTTGTAATCGATCCGTATCCTCTTTCAAAGCGTGCACTAGCACCGTATGTTCTGGTAATAATGTATTTAACATCTTTTTAACGTCTCTTATACTTTGGTGAACTTTATACGAAACTCGATTCACCCTACATGTACTCCTTACATGTTCTTTCATAACTCTTTCTGCAAAACTCCCTTTAGCAATATGCCCAGTAAAAATAACGGAATTCCGTTTTTCATTCCGAAGCTGTTCATAGTATAACTGTGCTCGTTTCGTTTGCATATTCGCATCACTCATTATAACTATTCCGTAACTATTTTGCATACTAATGTCATTATCCATCACTATTATGTTTCTTTTTAACCTCTCCATAATCCATTTAAATTCTTCATTATTTTTTATCCAATCTTTATATGCGAACATCTCTTCAAATCCAGCCAAGATTTCTTTATCTACTATAAGAGGAAATTCTTTATATCGTTCATATAAATACAATACTATATCTTGCGCCCTACCAAGCGCGGGCAATGGTAGTAATGCTATTCCTTTATTTTGCACAACTCGTTCAATTTCTGCACATAGTTCGTTGACACGTTCATTTTGCGAAATATCATCTGTGTGATAAGCGGCATCTACAATTGCGACTTTTATATTGTGGCCCAATTTCTCAGGTAAATTAGCTCGTAGTATATTAGACTCTGCTGAATAGTCGCCTGAATAAAATACGTATGTATTATACATATCAACTAAAAACCAAACAGCTCCCAATACATGCCCACTATATCCCCATTGAAACCGCAATGTAGGAGTAATTTGTACCCATTCATTTGGATTGCTAATCTCATCAATACATACATAATTTAAATCTTTTATGTGTTGGTCGCTATAAGGTAAATCCCACCCTTGCATCACATTATAGTTTCTCCATTTTTCATAATATAACGGCAGTTGCTCCTTCGTATAACGAGTCGTCCAAATTTTTTTCTTATAGCCATACTTCGCTAATAAAGGTAAACCCATCGTATGATCTTCATGAATATGTGATAAAAATACCGCATCTAAAAACGGAACAGCTTCTCTCTCTATTTTTGGATAACTATCCTCATAAGATCGATTAATACCACAATCAAATACTATTTTCGCCTCTTTATTTTTTACAAAATAGCAGGAGCGACCGTATTCTCCTGCTCCTCCCCATACTTCCACTCTCATCATGCTACCCCTTTTCGTTTTTGCTCCATATGTTGCAGCAGTAATAAGCATATTGTTGTAAGTCCAACAGAAACAACGGCCATCGCCATTCCTATAGATACTTCACCCTGTTCAAATTGAGCAAAAATAAATGTTGCTGAAGTTTCTACTGATGGAGGTAATACGAGAAGCGATGCTACTAACTCTCTTATCGAAATTGTAAATGTCATCGCCCATCCAGCAAGAATACCCGGGATAATAAGAGGCAATATTATTTTTCTAAAAATATAAATATAATTTCCAGAAAAAATACTTCCGGCCTGCATGAGAGAATCATCAATTTGTCCGAGTGATGATTTTACATATTGCACCGTGTAAGGTAAAAACAGAACAACATACGTTACGATAACCATGATTGGTGTATTGTAAATTGACAGGGGCATATATGGTGAATTCCAAAACAAAATAAGACCTACAACCATAACGATTCCTGGTACCATATTCGGTAACATACCGCACATATCAAGCCACTTTTCAGAGGATTTTTTCCCCTTTCGAATCATAAGTGCCAAAAAGACTCCAATAATTACCGCAATAATCGCTGTTACGAGCGAAAAAAGAAAACTATTCCATAAAGCCTCTAATCCCGGAGATCCCATCGTAAACAATGCCTCATAATGGCTTGTTGTTAAGTTATTTACATGTAATCCGCCGCCTCTTAATTTTGACAAAGAAGCAATAAGTATAGAAAAGTATGGAATTCCAATTGATACGATTAATAAACCAATTACATACATCCATGCTACAACGCGCGTAAATATAGACAAAGTATATCTTTTAGATTTCACACCTTTTCCACTAACCATTGCATATGAATACTTTCGATTCAATACATTTTGCATATACCAAATGAGCATACAAGCACTAAGTAATAAAGAAGATAATGCTGTTGCACTACTAAAATCAATTGGCCAACTCGAAATAAATTTATGAATTTCTGATGTTAATACGTGAAATCCTATTCTACGTCCGAATGTAGCCGGTGTTCCAAATTCAGCAATCGTCTTTACGAAAATGAGTAAAGCACCCATTACATAACTTGATACTAATAACGGCAATATTATTTTTCTTAAACGATAGAAAAAACTTCCGCCATGAACTGCTGCAGCTTCTTCTTTACTACTCCCAATCTGAAGTAACGTGTTTTTCAGCATGAAATAAAGGAATGGGAATAAATGCAGGCTCATAATTAAGACCATACCTCCTAAACTAAAAAACGATGATGAAACTGTCTTTAGCATCGGAAGAAATTGTTCAAAATAGCCGTTAGGTTGCATGAACAAAATCCAGCCCATCGATCCAATATACGGCGGTGTCATAAATGGAATCATAAAAACAATATCTAACTTACTATACTTTCCTACATCTGTTTTGCTCATAATAAACGCCAATGGAAATGCAAATATTGTAGCTCCTATTACAACGAGTACACCTAGAAGCATCGAATTTAGAAAAATCCCAGCTAATCCACCACTCTGTATCACTTCAAAAGGCTTTAAAAAATTCCAACTGCTATTTTCATATACACTAGAAAATAAAATAAGAAAAAGTGGAATGACGATTAACATCACCACAAGTAATAACGATACCGTCATTCCAACTTGTCTTACTGATACGAATCGATTTACCATGGAATCACCATCTTATTGAAATACTTTCTTAAATTGTTTTCCTATTTCATCTTGCTCTTTCTCAACTGTTTTCCAATCAATATTTAATACTGGAATCTCTTCTACATTTGGTCTATTTTCAGCTTTTATATCTGTTCTACCAGGCAATAAATACACTTTAGCAACTTGTTTTTGTACATCATCGGATAATAAATAATCAATAAACTCTTTTGCACCTTCAACATTTTTACTATCCTTCATAATCCCCGCTGCACGTGGGCTAATAACTGTTCCGCTTTTTGGATATACAATATCAACAGGTTCACCCTTTGCTTTTGCGCTATACGTCATATAATCAACACCCGCAATGACCATATCTTTCGCACCTGTCACAACTGGGTCTAACGCTTCCTGATTTGCTCCTGCTACTGTAACTTCATTTTTCTTAAGCTGCTCAAATAAATTCCATCCATCTTGTCCATTCTTTTTCACGTATCCTGTTACAAAATCTAATGCTGAACCTGAAAGTGCTGGATCTGGAAGATTCGCTTTCCCTTTCCATTCTCCTTTCGTTATATCGCTCCAATCTTCAGGTGCTGTCTTCACATTTTTTGTATTGTATACAATTCCTAATGCTGAAGCACTATACCCGAAATAATTTCCTTTATCATCTGACCATTCTGGACGAAGCTTATCAGCTTGTTTCGCTTCTTTATAAGCTAACGTTTGCCCCTCTTTCTTTAACCCTTCCATCGCTGGTAAGGAAGCGAGTACGACAACATCAACGACTGGATTTTTCTTTTCAGCTTCCATTCTCGCTAAAATTTTTCCAGTTGTCCCTTGAAACATTTCCACTTTTATACCAGTTTTCTTTTCAAAGTCCTTTTGTATTTTTTCTGCTAATCCTTTTGGTCCTGCACTATATACAACAATTTTCTTTTCATTCGAATTTTTACTCTTTGCATCTGCATTACCTGTCTTTGAACTACAACCTGTTACTACAGTAGAAAATAGTAAAGTACATACAAATAAAGACTTAAGCGAACTGAATTTCTTCATACGATTCTCCCCCTATATGATGAATACATTTTTTTGGTACATATAACGATACTGGTTTCCCGATGCTTAGCTTACTATTGTTATAGGCTGTCCAGATGCCTAAAGTCCCCATATTTATTTTCACTTCATAACGTTCCCCTACATATGTAACGTGCTTAATTTCACCTGTATACATTTCGCACACATCATTTTTTGTCCAACTCACATGCTCTGGACGAATCATTTTCTTACCCTCTACAAGCCAATTCGCCTTACCAACAAATTTGGCAACAAATTCATGAGACGGTTTCACATAAATATCTTCCGGTGTTCCTTTTTGTAATACTTCTCCTTGTTTCATGACAATAATTTGGTCTGACATTGACATTGCTTCTGTTTGGTCGTGAGTGACATACAGTGCAGTTAAACCAATGGAATGAACGATATCCATAAGCTCTATTCTCATTTCTTCTCGCAAAATTGCATCGAGTGCACTTAGTGGTTCATCAAACAATATAAAATGAGGTTTTGTTACAATTGCTCTAGCGAATGCGACACGTTGTTGCTGTCCACCAGAAAGTTCGTGTGGATACCTTTTCTCCATACCTTGCAAGCGAACTCGCTTTATCGCATCTTCTACTTTTTCTCGTAAATGATTTGTTTGCTTTGTAGCCCTTAAACCAAATGCAACATTTTCAAAAACAGTCATGTGCGGCCATAAAGCAAAATCTTGAAATACCATACCGATATTCCGTTCATGAGGAGATGTCTTTATCTTTTTTGTAGCAGAATACATGCACTGGTCTCCAAAATATATTTCTCCCTTATCCGGTTCTTCAAGCCCTGCTATCATTCTAAGTAAAGTCGTTTTCCCACACCCCGAAGGCCCTAAAAGTGTAGTGAATTCCCCTTGTTTCATTACAATCTGCAACGGCTTTAACGCCTGTGTTTTTCCAAATGTCTTTTCTAATCCACTAATTTTAATATCCATTGCTTCACCTCTCTCCCCTCATTCTTAACCTGCTTTCATTCTATATGGAAGATTTATACTGAATGTTAATGTACTGTAAAGATTAAATTAAAAAACTTCTAATAAACTATTTATTTCTATAGATTTTTTCTATAGTTAAAATAAAAAAGGCGGCAATTCATAATGAATCTCTTAAAATTAGAAATTGTAGTACTTATTAAGAAATACAAAAAGCTTACAATCGTTGCAGAAAAACTTGGCGTTAAACAACCAACTATTACATTTCATATAAAAAGCTTAGAAGAAGAACTCGGTGTGTCTTTATTCGAATTACGTTCTGGAAGGTATTTCTTAACAGAAGCTGGTGAGGCTTTGCATCATTATGCTTCTAAAATAGATGCACTTATGAAAGAAGCTAGACGTGTCACGCAAGAGTTTAAAGATTTTCATAAAGGTGCTATAACAATTGGTGCTAGTTATGTACCAGCGACTTATCTTTTGCCAGAAGTCGTTCATCAATTTCAATGTGAATTTCCCAATATAAAAATAACACTACTAGTGAAAACAGCCCCTGAAATTCGAATGATGCTACAAAATCACGAAATCGATCTTGGGATAATTTCCGCTGCTCCATTTGATGAACCACTTTTAAAACAAACGAATATAATGCCCGATACACTTGTTCTTGCCTTTTCCAAAGAACATCATTTTTCAAAGAAAGACAATGTATCGTTACAAAATATCGAAAAGGAACGCATACTATTGCATCGTAATCCATCTACAACGAGAGATTTACTTACACAATGGACGTTAGCGCACAACATTACATTCCAATCTGAAATTGAATTAGACTCATTAGAAACGATGAAACAAATTTTAAAATATGGTAATGGAATTGCCTTTATTTCTAAACTTGCTATCGAGCAAGAAATACAACGAAATGAGCTATGCTATATACCAATCCCTGAATTTGAATTTCAGCGTAACATTTATACGATTCATCATGAGGACAGATGGAATTCTAAAATCATTTCTTTTTTACTACAGAGCATCACTTCATTTGCAACAAAAAATTAAAAGGCTGTCGTTATGCACGACAGCCTTTTAAACTATAAATCTATTTATTTTTCTTTGCCTCAATTTTTGCTTGCGCCTCTTCAGCCTTATCTAATGCTTCTGATACTTTCTTCTCTTTTTCTTTCACTTCATCTATACTATCGACAGCTTTAATAATTTTATCGATTCCTTCTTCTTCTACCTTTCTACGCTTTGCCACTCTTTCATTTACTTTCTCTTCCACATCTTTTGCTTTTTGAAGCATATTCTCTGCATTTGATGTTACGGCTTTTTCAAGTTCATCATCTTTTTTCTTTTGTAACACTTCATTTGCAATGTCTTTCGCTTCTAAATACTTACCGTCTTTTAATGCTGTTGCTCCGTGATCCATTTTCTCAGCAACTTCTTTATATGATTTGGCTTCATTTCCTGATTTCTCTTTTTCTGCTTTTTCGAACCACATTGTTGCATCACTATACTTTTCATCTTTCAATGATTGCATACCTGTTTCAATATATGTGTCATAATTGCTACATCCAGCCATTACGACTAATAGAAAAAGCATAACAAAACTTAATTTTTTCATGCTGTTGTCTCCTTTTCTTTGCAAGCTCACTTTACTTTAACATACATGAAAAAGAGTTTCAAAAACTAAAATACCAATTTAGTCATTTTTATAATAATAAGTCAAATTTTTATTATTTTCTTATTTTTAAGCGGACACATCTACTTGTTTTTTCGCCATATGTTGCTTTACTCCAACTAATACAACTAACAATAAACCTCCGCCTATTGTCATCATAACAATGCTAGTTGGCAACATATCTAATAGTAGTCCATATACAATCATACCAAGTGGTGCGATTGCAGTCGCAATTGTTTCAAGTAGGCCAAACACACGCCCTAGGTAGCTCGGGTCTGTCGTTTTTTGCATATGTACTTGCATTGGAATGTTTACAATCATAATTGCTATACCAGTTAACATCATAAAAGCAATATAGTAAATAAAACTTGCTAATTTTGGAATGATAACTAACAACGGAAAGACTGTACATAAACTTAAACCTGCAAACAAAAACAGTCCAGTATAAATAGAACGAAACGGATTATTCACTTCTTTACGCACTGATAAAGCAATCGCTCCCATTAGCATCCCGACTGCTAACATTCCCTCTACAGTACCGAGTTGCTTTGAAGATAAATGCAATGTATGGACGATAATATATGGAAGTGCAACTGTTAGACCACACGCAAAAAAGTTTACCCACAATGCTATTTTCATTAAACCATATATTTCACGTTGTCTTTTTACATATAAAAAACCTTCTTTTATACTCGTCAAGAAATGCTCTGTACTCTCAGCCACTTCTTTTTTATATAAATCAAATACGATAAATAATTGCAAAATAACTGCTAAAAAGAACGTAATACTATTTAATAGGAAAAACGATTTAATTGAAAAGAAACCATATACAACTCCGCCAATAATCGGCCCTAAAATATTTGATAAAGAAGCCGCCGTTTGATTTAAAGCACTCGCTTTTTGAATACGTCCTTCATCTACTAAACTCGGAATAGACGAAGTTAATGCAACGGAATAAAAACTTGCACAAATTGATAATAATGCTGCTGAAATATAAATAAAAAGAAGTGATGGTCCAAATATAGTAGCAAGAATAAACATACTAAGCATCGTTAAACTACTTAATAAATCAGTACCAATGACAAGCCATTTTCGATTCACACGGTCTGCTACAGCACCAGCAATTGGACCACAGATCATCCTTGGAAGTGATCCGCAAACGAGCGTAATTGCAAACCCCATCCCTGAACCAGTAGTCTTTAATACATATAACCCCATTGCGAACGTATAAATACCTGCGCCTAATAAAGACGTCATTTTTCCAATCATCATTAAAATGATATTTCTCGTTGCAATCTTCATTCTTGAATCATGTTGTCCTATACTTATATCTCCCATTTTTGACTCTCTCCCCTTAAAAGTTAAATTGTGTTAAACTTATTATATAATCAACTTTCCAACTTTTACAACCAAAAGTTTAATCACATTTAACTTTTTATTCATAAAGGAGCTACAATATGACTACTCTCGGAGAAAAAATTAAAGCATTGCGAAAAGAAAAAAAGCTTACGCAAACAGAACTAGCAGGTTCAGAACTGACAAAAAGTATGCTCAGCCAAATTGAAAATGGAAAAGCTACGCCTTCCATGAAAACATTACAATATATTGCTGAAAAACTTGGATGTGAAACGAGTTTTTTATTAGAAGAAGATGATGTAGAAATTGTAGCACTCATTCAAAAAATGGAGCCATTAATAAAAGCAAATAAATGCGATGAAGTATATGAAACTTTACTACCTATCGTTCAAAAAGAACTACCTCTTACTTTAAATACAGCACGTTTATATAAACAGTTCATAACTGGAGCGGCTATTATGAACGATTACAATATTGAATATTACGTTGAAACAGCTGTTTCTATATTTGAAAAATATACTTTGTATCGCGAAAGTACTGAAACGAAACTACTGTTTTACTATATGCTCTACAAACGGAAAAAATATAAAGAATGTTTACAGTTGATTACCAAAATTCGCGATGAATATAAAACGAAGAATTTAGAAATGGATCTTATTACACATATACAATTATATTTAAAAGAAGCAATTATTTTACTCGCATATGGTAATTATGAAAAATGTGAAAAAATCATTTTAGATGCACTTGCATTTTCAAAAAAACATCAAGTTTATTATAAAACAGATGAATTTTACCGTATTTTATCTTATCAAAAAATCATTACAACAGATAAAGAACGATATTTATATTACATAAAAAAATCGGAGCAATTTGCCATTTTTACAGAAGATACTTTATCCGCTGCAAATATAGATATATTAAAAGCTTATTACTACAATACCGTTACGAATGAATATACAATTGCATTAGAACATTTAGAACAATTCCGAGAAAAACTAAAAGATGTACCGATTTTTCAAGACGATGGATTGTATTATCTTGAAAAAGGAAAATCTCTGTATGGTTTAAAACGTTACGAGGAAGCTTTGGAAACATTAAAACGTGCTAATATTCCAGATTATATGAGTCATCCACTTGATCAGTCATGGTTATTAACAGCTGGATCATATCGTGCCCTGTGTCATATAGAACTTCAAGATAAACCAGCTGCTCTGACAGAAGCAAAAGAAGCAGTTCAAACGATAGATGGTTATCCTGATTCCATCTTTTCTTCATTTATTAAAGAAACATTACAAATAATACAAAAACTTTAAGAATGTCTCTAAATGGTATATTATTCCTCTTTTTTAGCAAAGATAATAATGATGGGAGGAATATAAATGAATATACAACGTGCAATAGAGCTTTCTGTGTCAGCGGAACAAGCCAATGTCAGTTTTCAAGGCATGCCTGTTATGATTCAACACGTCGATGAAAGCAATGAAACCGCCCGCATATATGAAGTAAAAAACCCAGGACGCGAATTAACTGTTCCAGTTAATAGCTTAGAGGAAATATAAGAAATGCCACTTCTCTTTTGAAGTGGCATTTTTCTTATGAATCAAAAATACAACTATTATTTCTTCTAATTTTTTTAAGCTTATAATAAGAAAATGTAAAATTTATACTCTAACCCTATATTTTGTGATATTGTATAATCTGGAAATAATTAAATCTTTATAGACGAATAATATATTTTTATTTTTCCCACTCTATACATAAAGGAGGAATTGTATGAGCCTTTCTATATACGAAGGTTTAGGTATTATTTTTTTCGTAATCATTATGACTTACGCCCTTGCACACAAATATTTATGGTCAAAAAAATTACTTATTATTCTATTTCTCATTTGTAATGCTATTTATCTTATTTGGCGAACTTTTTATTCGTTACCAACTATTAATCTCATAAGTATTATCGCTGGTATTATATTGTTAATTACAGAATGGGCTGGTTACTTACAATCTATCGTTTTCAGCATTATTTCATGGAAACCATATAAACGAAAAGAAATACCATTATCCAATTTTGAAAAACTACCTACTGTCGACATATTTATCGCAACTTACAATGAACCGATCGATTTGTTAAAACGTACTGTAGCTGGCTGTACGTTGATTACTTATCCGAAAGAGTTACTAAACATTTATATTTGTGACGACGGGCGCCGTGAAAGTGTAAAGCAACTTGCGGCAGAGTTTTCTGTTCAGCACATAACTCGCACCGAAAATAAGCATGCAAAAGCTGGAAATTTAAATCATGCGATGCTTCATTCAAAAGGTGATATTATCGTAACAATGGATGCTGATATGATACCACGAGCTAACTTTTTAGAGCGAACGATTGGTTATTTTTCTAAAAATAATGTTGTATTCGTTCAAGCACCACAAGTTTTTTATAATGCTGATCCTTTCCAATATAATTTGTTTTTTGAAGATAACATCGCCAATGAACAAGATTTCTTTATGCGGCAGTTAGAAGAAGGAAAAGATCGCTTTAATGCTACGATGTATGTTGGTAGTAACGCCCTATTTCGTCGCACTGCGCTTGAAGAAATTGGAGGATTTGCGACTGGAGTTATTACTGAAGATATGGCAACTGGTATGCTACTACAAGCTAACAAATGGGAAACTATATTTGTCAATGAAACACTAGCTGTTGGATTATCCCCAGAAACATTTAGTGATTTATTAAAACAGCGTGACCGCTGGTGTAGAGGGAATATTCAAGTCGTAAAGAAATGGAATCCTTTCACTATAAAAGGATTATCTTTTATGCAGCGTCTTTTATATGCAGATGGAATCCATTATTGGTTTTTCGGTATTTATAAAATGATATTTTTACTAGCACCGCTATTATTTTTAGTATTTGATATTTATAGTTTAGAAATTAATTTCATGCACTTATTTATGTTTTGGGCACCTGCCTTTTTAACATCACAGCTTATTTTCAAAGCTGTTTCTAATAAGAAACGCACAACTACGTGGAGTCATGTGTACGAAGTTGCTATGGCTCCTTATATGGGATTTGCTATTTTATCAGAAACTTTCTTACGTAAAAAGTTCCAATTTCATGTAACAAGAAAGGGAGTTCAAAATAATACAAGGCATTTTTTATGGATTACAAGCGTCCCTCACCTCGTATTACTCATTTTAACAATTATTGCACTGATTCGAGCAACACTTATGCTCTTATATCCTGAGCAATATCATATTGAAAGAGAAAGCTTATATATTAATATTTTCTGGGTACTATACAACGGGATAGCTATTGTTACTTCACTATTTGTAGCATTTGAAAGACCGCGTTTTCGAAATTCAGAACGTTTCGTAGTAAATTTACCAGGTACTTTATATGCTGAAGATATGATCATTTCTTGCCATGTCCTTGATATTAGTGAAACGGGGGCACGTTTTGAATTAGATCCCTCCATTCCATTTGAAACTTTATCAAGTCTATCTTCCTATACGCTATCTTTTGGCGAGGTAGAAAAGATTCATAGTACAAAAAAATGGATTCGGAGACAAGAAAATTCTGTACAAGTTGGTGTATCATTTGATGATGTATCCCATGAGCAATATTGTAAACTCATTCTTCATCTATTTAGTAAACCGGTTAATGACCGGGTGGAAAAGGTGTACGATAAAGCATTTCTTACACTAGCAATTGCATCTTTCATAAAAAATACCAAAAAAGCACCAAGACAATTTCGCAGGCAACATATACGTGAGCAACTGATGTCTTCTGGAACATTGCATATGAATGGAATGCCGATTGAAGCGACCATTATCGACTATAGTACAGGTGGGTGCCAAGTACAAACGAACATCCCTCTTGTGATTGACCAAATTATACAAGTAACAATGGAAGAACGTAATATTCAAAAGAAAAATGCACAAGTGTGTTGGATTCAAAAAAAGGGTCGTAAAATATATGCTGGATTAAAATTCACAGCGTAAAAAAGAAAAGAAGCGTACTGCTTCTTTTCTTTTTTACATGCTAAAATACTTATTAAAGGGGGAATTTATATGGAAAATGCTTCACAAAAGGCGAATCATTATTATGCAGTTATATTCACTTCTAATTTATCAAATGATACAACAGACTATAATACCGTTGCCGGAAAAATGGAGGAACTTGCAAAGCAACAACCTGGATTTTTAGGTGTAGAAAGTTCACGAGGTAATTCTGGACTCGGGATAACAATTTCTTATTGGGAATCACTTGATGCGATTGAAAATTGGAAGAAGAACGTCTTACATAAAGAAGCGAAAAAAAGAGGTCGTGAGCAATGGTATGAAAACTTCCACCTGCGTATCTGCCTTGTTGAGAAAGAATTTAAGTTTCAAAGAGGCACAATATAACTATGAAGAAAAAAGTAGCTCTCGTTATTGTTCATGAAATATATGGTGTGAACGACCATATGCATCACGTTACCAATCACTTTACTTCATCTCATATAGACGTATTCTGTCCTAACCTTCTACAATCGCAACATGCATTTCATTATAGTGATGAAGAAAAAGCATATGAACATTTTGTAAATCATATTGGATTTGATTATGGAAAAAAGCAAATTGAAGAATTCATTTCTCATCTTTCTAGTAGTTATACACATATTGGTCTTATCGGCTTTAGCGTTGGAGCTACCGTCTCATGGCTATGTAGTAACAATCCGAAAATAAATTTTATTATCGGATGTTACGGTTCTCGTATACGCGACTATGTTCACATAAAGCCTACATGCGCTACACTACTTATATTCCCTGAAAAAGAAGCTAGTTTTTCAGTATCCTCTTTAATTCAAACATTGCAGCAACAAAAAAATCCTTTATTAGAAATAAAACAACTACACGGTGAACATGGATTTCTAAATCCGTACACTGAAAAATATAACAGGCACTCTACAAAACAAGCATACAATTTAATAGATTCATTTCTTGTAAAGTGAAACTTCAATCAGTGGGGGGTTCATCCCCCACCTAATCTCTTTTCTTACGTTGAGTTTTAAGGTGTGGATCTTACTGCCCATGCGTGATAAAAACAATCTTTTAAAGGAGAATCAAATGACGCTGACATTACTCTTACTTGTTTTCATACTCATTGCCTTTATCTCAGCGCTAACTATCATTTTTAAAACCGTAAAAAAAAGGAGATTTTTCAACCGCCCCTACCTACAATCTATTATCATTTGCATTTTATTTTTTACAAATTGGATCTTATATGTAACAACTTTTTATTCGTTACTCCCCGAGAAAGTTAGCTAGTTCATATTCCTGCCCATTTGGTTTTTCCTTTGTATTTTAGGATTTATCGTTTGCTGGCGCGAATGGAGAAATAATCGTGTGTTCTCGATATGTATTGGTTTTCTTTCCTTTATTAGTTTTTTATTTGGGCTGTTGTTGTTAGTTCTTTCGGGGATGTAATAGAAGAAGGAAGAAAAGCCAACTTTCAACTTTTCTTCCTTCTATGTTTACCTTTAGCTTTCACTGTCACTGATTCACAAGGTGTATAATATATTTGAGGCGTCGCCTTATCAACAAACATCATAAATGTAATAAAACCGAGAATAAAGAAAATAAACAACGTTAACAAAATTGCTCCTATCGTTAAAAGTATCATAACACCACCCCTATATTTTTCATGTTATTACACTTTTCGCTATTATATGAGCGTAATCCTTTTTAGAAAAAGAAACGTAACAAAATAATCACAACCACTCCCGTTAATACTGTACCTAATAAACTACGAGTATATATTGCAACAAGAAATGTTGGGATTGCTGCAATAAGATAATCCCACTGCATCGTCTCATGCATAAATAAAACTTGTGCTAAAAGCGCTGCTAATATCGCAATTGGTATGTAATTTAACCATTTTAAACCCCAGTCAGGAATTTGTAGTTTACTAAATACGAGTAGAGGTAAAATACGTGGCACAAGTGTAACAGCTCCTGCTGCTAGTAAAAGTAATAATACATCTAATCTCATTTCCATTTTTCAATCACCACTCCAATCGTCGCAGCTAGTAATGTTGCGATAATAACCGCTATACTATCTGGCATAAATAGGTGTGAAACGTATGCGATAATAATCGATACAATTGCAACACTTAAATGAATTACTAGTTTTGGTTTACTACTTATGAGCTGAAGAACAAATAATCCGATAAACATCGCTGGTAATGCATAATCCATCCCGTATGTATGTGGATCTGGTATCCACTCACCAAATAGCCCACCAATAATGGTAGCAAGTATCCAATTTAAATACGCTGTTACGTTAAGCCCAATCATCCATCTTTCACCTAAATATCCTTTTTGCGCTGCGTGCTGCACTGCAACGCCGAAAGTTTCATCTGTAATTTGCGAACCGATGAT
The DNA here is from genome assembly GCF_057809515.1 of Bacillus sp. FG16. Lineage (NCBI taxonomy): Bacteria > Bacillati > Bacillota > Bacilli > Caryophanales > Bacillaceae > Bacillus > Bacillus sp. FG16. The sequence goes on along the minus strand of NZ_JBMDKC010000010.1, from coordinate 52,740 downwards.
TAAGTTTTTAAATAGAGGAATTTTCGTAAAGTACGGTGCAAGCGCTGCGCTCATTAATAAATGGCGTAAATTAACAAAAAATACAGTAAAAATAATTGCGGAAGCAGGAGCACCGGCTGCATACATACCAGCTAATATAAATTGGGCAGAACCTGCATAAATTAAAGTGGACATAAATGTAATTTCAATGATAGAAAAACCTGCTGTTTTTGCAATTACACCAGCTGCTATACCGATGCTCAAATAACCAAATACAGTTGGTAAACAATCTTTTACTCCTTGCTGAAATGTATCATCGCTCTGCAAAGCTACATGTGCCTCAGCTTTACTCATCCTTATCATCCTCCATTCCTTCTAAAGTTCGTTTTCCTGTTACGACATGAACTAAATCTATATTTTCACGCCATAACGTATCTAACTTATCAGCTCCAAATTCCTTTGTGATTTCTTCAACCATAATATCGTGCCGCACATACTCTGTCGCAACGAGAACTAGCGCTGGGTCATACGTTGTAACGGCCCATGAAGTGCTATCATTTGAGAAGTTCGCAATTAATACTTCCTCTCCATCACGAGCAATAACAGTTAAATGACCACCCATTCTCTTTTCAACAACGTGGGGCGTCATATAATTATGGTGAAACGTCGCTCCTATTTTTGTTTCTGGAGCTCCAAATAAGATTGAAAATATATGTACGCCTTCCTCTTCCTTTTGATGAATGTATGGCTCAATTTCATGCACTTGTTCTTCCCATACAGAAATCCATAATTCTTCCTTTGCCCTATTAATTATATTGCATATTTCTTTTAAAACACGATCATTTGAGCGAATATGCGAAATTACATCTATTTGTCGCTCTTGTTCTAAACAATTTAATTTCTCATCTAAAAATTCAAAGGACTTTTCAAAGTCTTTTCGCATTCGATTCATTAATTCGGTAGCTGGTACTGGTACATATTTAACTGGTTCAGAAGGTACAATATGCACCGCACCTTTATCCATTAACTTACCGAGTACCTCGTAAATCATAGAACGAGGTACTCCTGTTTGTTTACTCACTTCATAGCCTGTTACTGGGGAGTGTTTTAACAATCCAATATACGCTTTACATTCATACTGGGAAAATCCTAACTTTTGTAATTCCTTTATAATTTCATCCATCGGTAACCCCTCACAATCTAAATCGCCCTTACTTCAAAACGACGATTTTGCTTCCCTTTACTTTTTACTTTATCAATAACAAGTGTTCCTATTTCACTCGTATTTTTCACATGTGTGCCTCCACAAGCTTGTTCGTCTAAATTTTCAATTGTAACAATGCGGATTTCTTGGATAGTAGTTGGCAGGAGATTTATTGCTGTTTTAATCATTCCTACAGCATTTTCTGCTTCTTCGCGGCTCATATAGCGAGTGGAAATTTCTTTATTTTGCTCAATAAGTTTATTCACTTCCTCAACAATTTCTTCTACTTCCACGCTCGATAACTCTTGTAACTCATTAAAATCGATACGTGCTTTATCAGGGTAAATTTGGTTTCCGGTGCATAGTGCTCCATACTTTTCATAAACAACAGCTCCGATAAGATGCAGTAAAGAGTGATGACGCATTAAATTATGACGTCTTTCCCAATTCATCTCTAATTTAACTGGACCTAATTTTACTTGAGCTTCACCTTTTATATAGTGAACTATTTCTCCCTGCTCCCTCTTTACTTTTTCAACTTCAAATACAGACCCATCTTGTACAATGACACCCGTATCACATTCCTGCCCTCCACCAGTTGGATAAAAAACTGTTTCTTTTAGAAATACTTTATTCCCTTCTACTTTTATCACTTCTGTTTCGCAACTCGTTTTGTATGCATCTTCTAAATATAATGCCGTTGTCATACTCTCACCTCTTTAGTAGTTATAGTTATACCTACTAATATAAAAAATAACATTCATACAGTCAACTTATATTTCAGAATTTTTAATTTCAAACAAAAAAATCCTTTTATAATAAGGCTTTTTTCTACATACTATTATTTATTTTAACTGTAAAGTATTTAATATGTTCCCCGCCAAATGCTCCCGTAAAGTAGAACCTGTATACTCTTCCCTAAATACACCCGCCTTCACAAATAAAGGGATGACTTCACTAAAGAATAGATCTAGTGACTTTGGAGGTCCTCCTGGAATGGCAATAAATCCATCTAACGCCCCTGCTTCAAGCCTATCCATAATTTGCTTCACAACGTCTTTTGGTGTACCAACTGCAACCCAATGAGCCGATCCAACAACTTCTGGTCGTTCTAATATTTGTTCAACTGTTGGTTCATTTTTAATAATGAAGTTCCGTAATAACTCGGCATGAGTTTTACTGCGAACAGTTTGATCCCGACTTGGCAGCATCTCTTCTGTAATTTTACTTTCTTGCGGAATCCCTCTCGCATCTAATCCGAGAACCATTTCAAGTAACGCATATCTCTTCTCTTTTGTGAGATGTTGATGAGCTTGCCTATGCATTTCTAACGCTTCTTCATATGTATCACCTATAAAGAAATATAATCCAGGTAATACGCGTATAGCATCTTGCTTTCGGCCATGTTTTTCTGCTCTTCTTCTTAAATCTTGACGAAGTTCAATACCTGACTCTACATCTGGCGTTGCAGCAAAAATTGCATCAGCAACAGAAGCAGCAAAATTCCGACCAGACTCTGAAGCACCGGCTTGAAATAATGGCATTTCTCCTGATATATGCTGCGGAATATTAAGTGGACCTTTTACCTCAAAATATTCACCGCTATGTTCAATTGGCTTAGCCATCTCTCTAATAACTTCAGTGTTATCTATTTTCAACACTTCATAAGGATGGCTCCTCCAAAGTTTTCTTACTAACTCTGTACATTCTGCCGCTTTCGCGTATCGTTCCTCAGATGATGGCATCTCTTCCTCACCAAAGTTTTCAGCACCGTCAATGGATGTAACAATATTCCACCCTACTCGGCCGTTACTAATCCAGTGTAACGATTGTAATTGCCTTGCTAATATATATGGTGGATAAAACGAAGTTGAAGCAGTTGTAACGACTCCAATTTTTTCTGTCGCATAAGCAATAGCAGTAAACAGTAACGTCGGGTCTAAAATGACATTCCCTTTATTACGAGCAATTAAATCTGGGTGCGCCACTAAATAATCGGCTTTAAAAACAAAATCTAACTTAGCCTTTTCTGCCTGTAGTGCCAACTCTACTTGTTCATCAATTCCGGAATTAAACTCATTCTCTTGTTCTTTCTTTCTAGAAATTAAACATAATCCAATGCAAAGTTGATTCTTTGTAGACATATATACACCATCCCCTTGTTTTTAATTCACTTAGTTAAACAAATATTGCTGTCATTATGAAAATAGATAAAATGATATTGATAATCATTATCATTTTATGATGTAACTGTAATAAAAGCAATAACAAAAAAGACTCCCACTTTTGGAAGTCCTTTATCTCAATATTTCATTCGCTTCTTTTTCATAAATTTTATCAAATGACGTCATAACGCGCTGTGATGCTTGAATCATCTTTTGATCCGTCATAAGATCGGCCATCTCTTTCGTCATATCTACATTTGAATTTTCTAGCATATGATTTTTTACTATTCCTGTTCCGTTCGGTAAATTAGCAATGTTTCCTTCTGCTAGTGTAAAGCTTTTATTTTCACGTTGTACGAGACGAGCATTCGTTTCTGCATCTACTGTTTTTGTTTGCAAACGAGCAATATTATTTTGTGTTACTTCATCATATAATGTACCATCTGCTTGTACAGCAACCTTTGCTCCTTCTGGAATACGAATACGCTCATTATTCTCTCCCATTACGAAAGCACCTGAAGATGTTTGTAAATAACGATCACTATTTAATGTGAAACTACCATCTCTCGTTAAAAACGTTTCATCATTTTTAGAAGTAACGAAAAATGATGTTGTGCCGGCTGCGCCGTCATCTAAAAAGAAATCTGTAGCGCTATTTGTCATTTGTATATTTCCTTGTACTAAATTCACATGTGTTGCAGCTGGTACTACAGCATAATCGACCGAACCGATATTTGTTACCGCCCCATCTCCGCGGCGATATGTGTCTTGTACATCAAATACTTTAGACGTCATATTTTCTGCTTTAAATCCTGTCGTTTGAGCATTTGCAACGTTATTCGAATGAACATTAATTCGCTGCATGTAGTTCATCATACCCATAGAACCTATATAAAGACCGTTCATATTCGTTTGAATAAGGCAAGCGCCTTATTCTTCACCTCTTTTCTACGATGTTTGTAACATTTGTTTCGCTAAATGTTCAGCTGTAGCGATATGTATATTTTTCCTTATGTCTTGGCCATCTGTCATTAATACAATAGGAGCTGATGATACTGCTGGAATTTTCAACAATTCACCACTACTTGCTGTTTCATCAAATTTTGTAAACACAATACCATCTATATGAATATCTTTAAAGTTTGTAATGATTTCAATCATATCTTTACTTTTCATCGAAGCTGATAACGTTAAACAAATATAATCTGGCTCTACTTGTCCCATCGTTTCAATCATTTCTTCTACTGTTTCTGTCGTACGATAATTTTTTCCGGCTGTATCAATTAAAATATAATCGACGCGCGCTTCTTCTTTAAAATACGTAAGCGCTCTTGTCATTGCAGCTTCATCACGCACAGCAATTACTTCCGATCCAATTGTCTTTACGTTATCTTGCAATTGCTGCACTGTCCCTATGCGCGAATGATCTGTCGTTATAAAACCAACTGTTTTTTTCTTACCGTGAAATTGCCATGCCATTTTCGCAAGCGTCGTCGTTTTACCAACACCAGTTGGACCGATTAATGCAATTGTTTGTACTTCTTTTTCAAAGACGTTTTCCGTATTGAAATGAGATTTCATATCTTCCAATATGTACCTAATAACTTCTTCTTCCGTAATCATCGTTGCATTTTCAAACTTTATTTTTAACTTTTCAGCATATGCATAAATGAAATATTGTTCTACATCGTTTTGTTCTAGCATCCGAATTACTTTTTGAATAATAAACGGTACAGATTCTTGATTTTCTTTCTTTGGAACTACTTCTTCTTTCTTTACCGGAACGACTTGTTTCACAACTTTTTTCTTTTTCGGTACTTCCGTTTCTTTCGTCTGTTTCACCACGACAATTCCTTTTTCAAACAGCTTTAATAGTTTTTCTTTTTTTCTTGCCCATTCTTCACTATTTCCTGTTTGCATTGCCGCGTATGACATAGAAGTCGTTACGTTTTCTAAATTGTGCAGTACTGATTGAATTCCATTCGCCTTCACAATTTGTTCTGAAGGATCATTCACGACATCCATTAACTGTTCATGAAATTGTGCTGTACCTTCATTCACTTCTTCCTGTTTTTCTTCTGGAAAAGCAACTAACATTTCATAATCCTTTTTCCAGAAAAACGGTATATTTCGTTTTACACTTTCATCGACAACGTAATAATAATCTGTACCATATTGGTCAAATAACTTTCGATACAATTCATTTTTCGAAGCTGCTTTTATTCGCATTAACGCTTCTTTCTTTTCTGTACTTTCCATTACTTCACCCCCTACTATTCAATATAGGCAATTTGATCCACAACAATTTCTGGTGCTAATTCGCTAATACAAAGTACTTGTGCTTCTACTTGATAACGTTCTAGCAGTCTTACAATTGCAAATCTAAAATCTTTTCTACGTGTTAATAACACTGGTTCTCTTCCCATTAAACGTGCTTGCTTAAAGACGCGTTGCACTTGCTCAACGACACGTGTTTCTAAATCTAAATCCCAGTTTAATAAGTAACCTTGATATGAATTATTCACAACATCCGCATCTAACTCAATTGAATCAGAGAAGAGCGCTGCATATATTTTTCCGTCCGGATTTTTCGCATTTTCACAAATAACTTTTGAAATACATTCACGAACAAATGATGTCACACCGTCAACGTGGTTTTGATACACTTCTTTTCCGTCAATAATACCTTCAATAATTGTTGGTAAATCACGAATAGAAATACCTTCTTTTAGAAGTTGTTTAATAACATTTTGAACGAGTGATAAATCAATTTCTTTCTTCTTAATCTCTTCTAATAGAACGCCATTATCATTTTCAAGCGAGTTAATTAAGTCTTTTACATGTTGGCGCTGAATTAATTCATGCAGATTACGTCTTACGACAACATCTAAATGTGTAATTAATATGCTAAGTGGCTCTAACACTTGATAGCCTTTCATTTGTGCATCTTGCACCATATGCTCTAAAATCCAATATCCATCTTCGCCGAAAATTGGATCTTTCGCTGGTTCTGCATCTAAATCAGCCATTACGTTCGGTGTTTTTAGTGCTAATAAATAACCTGATTTTAAAACACCTTCAGCCGCCTTCGCACCTTTAATACGAATAATGTAACGACCACGTGGTCTAAAGCTCGTATTATCTTTAAAGTTAATTCCAGGAACGTTAATACCGAGGTCAGTAATAATCGACTTCCTCATAAGAACAACTTTATCACGAGCTGTTTCCCCGTTAATTTTCTGCTTTACAAGTGCTGCTAAATCTAAACCAAGCTCTACAATAATTGGATATTTATCCGTAAATACTCCGAATGAATCTTCCACTTGTTGCAGTTGCTCATCTTCGCCTTGAATCATTTCTAATTCTTTTTGGAGCTCGTCTTCTTTTTCTTTCTTTATTCGATTTTTATTACGAATGCCTAAGAAGATAATCGTTCCACCAACGAGTGCGAATGGTAGAAACGGTAGCGGAGTAAAAATACCCATTGCGATAAATAAACCACCTAGTGCATATACAACGACTTCATGCGCTAATAACTCTTTAAAGATACCTTCTGTTACTGTATCCGGTGAGCCGTCAAATACACGCGTTACGATAATACCTGTTGAAATTGCAAGCATTAATGAACCGATTTGGTTTACGATTCCGTCACCGACAGTTAACTGTGTATAATGAAGAGCTGCATCTGCAAAGCTCATTCCTTGCTGCATCATTCCGACAATTAAACCAAAAATAATGTTTACGAATAAAATGACAATCCCGAAAATAACGTCCCCTTTAATGAACTTCCCGGCACCATCCATCGCTCCGTAAAACTCTGTTTCCATATTTAATTTTTTTCGTTTTGCTTGTGCATCTTTTTCTGAAATAATACGCTGGTTTAAATCAGCATCGATAGACATTTGTTTCCCTGGTAAAGAATCAAGTGTAAAACGAGCTGCTACTTCAGCTGTACGAGACGCACCGTTTGCAACGATAAACTGGAATATGATTAAAACTATAAAAATAACGATACCAATTAATAAGTTCCCGCCAATTACGAACTGGCCAAACTCTTCAATAACATGACCCGCATTTCCGTCTGTTAAAATCGCTCGCGTCGTCGAAACGTTAATCGATACGCGGAAAATCCCGATTAATAACAACATCGTCGGAAATGACTTTAACTCATCCCACTCGTTAATACTTGTCGCTCGCATATAAATAAGCACTGACATACTTAGTAGAAAAACGATAACGATATCAAGTATAAATGGTGGAAGTGGAATTAAGAGCGCCACAACGAATGACGCTGCTAAAAAGATAGAAAAATAGGTTCTTGCAGAATCCATCTTAAACAAAGAGATCCCCTCCAAACGCGCTATTATACTTCAAGTTCATTCGTTTGAATTAAATAGCGCATAACTTCAATTACAGCTACGTATAAATCTTCAGGAATTGTCTCATCTTCCTCGACTTGATAATATAAAGAACGAGCAAGCGGACGGTTTTCCACCATTGGTATTTCATGTTCACGGGCAAGCGTTCGTATATATAATGCGAGCTCATCTTCCCCTTTTGCAACGACAATAGGCGCCGCATCAACTTGTTTATTGTACCGAAGCACCACTGAAATATGCGTCGGGTTGTTCACAATAAACGTTGCACCATCCATCTTCTTCGCGATTGTCCCTTGCAAGATTGCATGCATAAAGTTTTTTCGTTTCCCTTTTACTTGCGGGTCCCCTTCATTATCTTTATGCTCTTGTTTCACTTCTTCTTTTTTCATCTTAATATCTTGTTCGTACTCCCATTTTTGATAAATGAAATCGATAATAGAAAGAACGATTAAAATAATTAAAATGGCTAAGAAGATAAATTTAATTTGCCTAATAATTTCAGTAAGTGACGCAGTCCAGTTAAATCCAATCATACTGACGATTTTCTCTAAATTCTTTTTAAAGAGAACGTACGAAACGTAACCGATTAATCCCATATAAAACAGTGATTTCAAAATATCTACTAAACTTTTACGACTAAACAATCTCGTAAAATAGTTTTTCGGATTAATACGTGACGCTTTCGGTTTAATGACTTTAGAAGAAAATAGGAAGCCGACTTGAATCATATAATTGAATAAATGAAAAGCATATACGAGTATTAATATCGGAGCCGATACTTTCAGTAATAAAATCCCCATTAAATAAAAATACTCGGTTGAATCTGTATTTTTTCCAATTTGATCAAACAGCACCGCTACGGAATTCGCAATCTCAAACCCTAGCCAATCTCCGAAAAAGTAAACGACAACTGCTAATACGAGAATGGAAAATAAATTATTTAAATCTTTACTCCGGGCGATATTCCCTTCTTCACGCGATTTTTTACGCTTCTGCGGGGTGGCCTTTTCTGTTTTATTATCCTTTGCCATGCGCGTCCCCCTACTTCGTTAAGAAAAAGTTAAATAGTTTCGTATACTCTTCAAGTAATACATCCGTCATATTTTTAAACACATAACCGAGCATCGGTACACTCATCGCAATAAACAAAATACCACATGTAATTTTAATTACGTATGCATTCATAAAAACGTTTAATTGCGGAGCATTTTTTGCAATTAAAATAAGAACAAAGTTAATGATGAATAAACTTCCCATAAGCGGCAGAGCAATTTCAACCGCTGATGTTATCGCAAATAATAACGTTGCGAGTAGACTATCTAAAAAACTAGTCGTCAACAATTTTGAAATCGCCTCTGTATATTGAAACGACTTTAAAATCGTGGCAACGAAATAGTTAATGCCGCCAAGTGAAATAAAAATAATAAGAAAAAATATATCAAAAATGGTTGATAGTAAAGTAGACTGTGAGCCCGCATTTACATCAAACAAACTTGCTTGTGATAAACCGATATCAAAGTCTAAAATATGCCCTGCCATTTTCGGAATGTTCCACAGCATCTCTACAATTTTTGAAAGTGATAAACCAATTACAATTTGCGTTGCTGCATAAGCTGCAACGTCCCAAACTGTCTTGATGTGAGAGACATCCACTTGATCGGCCACTGTAATTGAAAGAGCAAGTCCAAATGTAACCTTTGCCATCGCCGGAATTGATCGACCTGAGAAAAACGGTAGAAAATATAAAAATGAAGTAATGCGACAAAACGCAAAAAACGTCGCCGCCCATAATTCCATATTCATTTCAGTTCACCTATCTTAGTACGAACGCAATAGCGATGGGATTTTATCAAATAAATCTAAAATAAGCATCGTTAACTCTTGGAACATCCACGGACCTAAAATGATAATAACGAGCACAATACTCGCCATTTTCGGTAAAAACGTCAGCGTTTGCTCTTGAATTTGCATCATTGCCATAATAACCGCGATAATAATAACGACAATCAGACTTACAACGGCAATCGGCATTAAAATCATAACCCCTTTATAAAAAAAGGTTTGGAAAATATCTATAATTGGTGACGTATTCATTTATATGACTCCTATCACATAGCATCAAGCGCTTCAGGCGACCGTCTTAAACATAATATCGACGATTTTTGTATATCCACCTAAATATACGAAAACGAGTATTTTAAACGGTAAACTTAAAATCATCGGCGGTACCATCATCATCCCGAGGTACATTAAAAGTGTACTAATAATCAAATCTATAAATACAAACGCTAAATAAATGAACATCCCTGTTAGTAAACCTTTTTGAATTTGCGTTAACGTAAAGGATGGTACGAGTGTAAATAAGGAAAGATCTTTCAAATCTTTCGGCAACTCTTCTCCGCGTACTTTCAGCATCATTTTCAAATCATGCTTATACGTATGCTTTGACATATATTCTTTCATAATAGGAGCTGTCGTTTCCGCAGCTTGGCTTACTGTTATTTTCTCTTTCGTCATCGGATCCCACACATCGCTCTTCAGTTGCCCGAGTACAGGCTGCATCGTAAAGAGTGATAAAAATAATGCAAGTCCAACAAGCACTTGGTTTGGTGGTAAATTCATTACCCCAAGTCCTTGACGTGTAATCCCAAGAACGATCATAAAATAAGTAAAATGTGTAAATAATAGAACGATAGAAGAAGATAATGATAAAAGGGTAACGAGCGCAAATAGTTGTACACTTGAATTACTCGTAAACTCTTTTCCATTTTCGAAATTAATAAAACCGTTCGGGGCCGCATACGCTGGATTTACAAAAATAATTGAAAAAACGATAGAAAATACGAAAATAACGGCTAATAATGATAACTGTTTCTTTATTCTCATGATGGATCCTCTACTTTTTTCGTTTCAGTCTTCACCGCGTCTTCTAGTGCTTGTTGAAACTGATTTCCTGTTCCGGTTAATTGCACAGACTGCACACCGTTATTACTAATAACAGTGAACACTTGCTTTCCGTCCACTTCAAATAAAAAGGCACTCGTTTGATGATTTAAATACACGCCGTCTTTTACTTGAATATGGCCATTTTCACCCTGCTTAAAAAACTGCTGTTTGCGCGTCTTTTTCGTCATATAATATGCACCGTAACCGAGCGCACCAAACAGTAAAACGACTTGAAATAAGGTCGTCATATACGACATATGACTCCTCCTCTACTCTTTATCTTGCATTTGACTTTGCGCTTTCATAAGCGCCGCTTGTTTCTTATCAGCTTCAATTTCAGAAATGATAATACCGAATTTCTCGTCCATTACAATTGCTTCACCGATGCCGACTTTCATATTACTTAAATACACATCTACTTTATGTCCTAAGTTTTTCTCTACTTCAAGAACATCGCCAACTTTTAACTGCTTTACATCACCGAGCGTAATAGATGACTTTCCAAGCTTTACACCAAGTTCAATCGAAATATCTGAAACAGTATCAATATGTGCTTTACCTGCTTCATTTCGCTTTCCTGCAAAATCTTCTAATCCCATTAATGACACAGGAGATACTTCATGCTTCATATGGATCCTCCTACTCTACAAAACTTTTAAATAGAAGCGCCTTACGCGTTCCATCTTTTCCAATAAAACAATTAAATTTATGCTTTCCATCTACATAACCAAGTAATTCATCCGAAACTTTCGTATGAAGCGGAATAATATCGCCTTCTTCAATTTGTTCAATCTCACTCATTGTCATTTTCTGCTCACCAATCGCAACGTGAACAGGTTTGTACACTTGATTTACTTTCACTTCCACTTCAGACGTATACTTCCTACGTTTGTCCGAAGAATGTTCGACAATATTTTCAGACGTTAACTTATCCATAATTTCTTCAACAGATAAGAACGGAATCCCGATACGCACCGTCGTATTCCAAAAATCTGTTTTCATATTTACGTTAAGTAATGAAATGATATCGCTCGCTGTCGTAATCTTTAATGCATTCGGATCTGTTTCCGTCGTTACAAATTTCGGTTCAATCGCAACAACACTTTCAAATGATTGCTCTAAATTTTTACAAAGAAGCAAGAATATATTATCAAGCGTTAAAAACTCAAATGCTGTTAACGGTCTGCGCATCGTAAAGTTACGCTTACTATCTCCGCCAAGCCAACATTCATGAATATAAATAACGAATGCTAAATCAATCTCAATAACAATTTCTCCAAGCTCTGGTAAACCGAGATCAATTACGCAATATAAATAATAATCTTTCGGCATTTTCTCCACATACTCACTCGTAAATGGAACTTGCTCAACCGTTGAAGGCTCTAATTCAATTGGAATACGCATACGCGCTGATAACGTCTGTGACGTCTGTTTCCCAAACGTAGAAGCAATCGCTTGCAAACTACGTAAATGCTCAACACCGAACTTCTCTGGTCTATTAAAATCATACTCTTGAAATTTCTCTTGCTTTCCTGCTTCTTGTGCGAAAGCTGGCATTTCCTCGCCTTCATTTACCGCCTTCAGCAGGGCATCAATTTGCTCTTGGCTTAATTTTTCGCCACTCATGACAATCCCCTTCCCTACCTTTTCAATTCAACGATTTCAACGTACATCTTCCCATTCTTCGTCAAAATCTTTCCGGTTCCAATCTCTTCATTCTCAAGCATAAGACGCACCGTATTTTTCGTTGAATTTTCAAGACGATACAATGTACCTTTCGTAATATGAAGCAGATCTTCAATTTTCTTTTTCGTATTTCCGATTTCAAAATAAATTGTTAACGGAATATCATCTTGTAATTTCAAATCTAGCCAACTCCCATATCATGTTCACGAAAATTTCATGTTCTCTCTATATATGAAACTTCTTATTTTGAAACGTCGATATTTAATATTTTTTTAATATATCCTTGCGTTTCTTTAAATGGCGGTACGCCTCCGTACTTTCTCACATTGCCAGGACCAGCATTATAAGAGGCAAGTGCCAATACTAAGTCGCCGTTATTTTTCTTTAAATAACCGCTTAACTCTTTCACACCACCTTCAATACTTTCAGCTGGTGAAAATGGATTCTTCACACCCATTTCCTTCACATTAGCTGGCATAAGCTGCATAAGACCCATCGCACCTGCATGTGATACCGTTTTCGGATTAAAATTAGACTCTACTTCAATCATTTTTTGAATTAACGTTTTTGGAATTCCGTATGTACGACTTACTCGATCAATAATATCCTCATACTTCCCTTCATTGGAAGAACGTATTTTTTGAATATTATACTTCTTCGTTAATTCCCACGTATCAGCAGCCTCATTTTTCGTTTCTGGGAAACGTCGTTCAAACTCTTTTTGCGCAACTTGCACTTCATCTGCTTTCTTCGTTTCAACCTTTTCTTCAGGCTTACTCGCTTCCTCTACTTTATTAATAGTTTCTGCCGGTTTATTAACAACCGCTTCTATTTTCGTAGATTGTACCGGCTGACTCATATCCTCTACTTTTGCCGGCTGCGTAGTTTCTTTCGTCTCCTTCGCAGGTTCACTCTGCAACTTCTCTTGAAAACGACTACTAACAAATGCTTGTGGACTACTTAACTTTTGCTGAATTTGTCCTTTTTTATATGCAAGCACTTCTTTTACTATATTTCCAACTATCATAATATCACCTTTTCGGTAAACAAAGATAATCTAATATTAGAGTTTTTTTTTAAAGTTTGCAATAATCCTTTTAATAATTATGTAATAAAAAAATGAATATATTGTTAAACTGTTATTTTTTTATATTTATTAATTCGAATTTTTAGTTGACACCCGTTGTAGCAAGGATTACAATAAATCTCGAAATTGATTTTTTCGCATATTACCGTTTTTCAATTTGCAGAAAAGTCAATATAAAAAAATGGGGGTTTCTTAACATGAGAATTAATACAAACATTAACAGCATGCGTACTCAAGAGTACATGCGCCAAAACCAAGCTAAAATGAGCAACGCTATGGACCGTTTATCAAGCGGTAAACGTATCAACAACGCTTCTGACGATGCAGCAGGTCTTGCAATCGCAACTCGTATGCGTGCACGTGAAAACGGTTTAGGTGTTGCAGCTAACAACACGCAAGACGGTATGTCATTAATCCGTACAGCTGACTCAGCTTTAAACTCAGTATCTAACATCTTACTTCGTATGCGTGACATCGCTAACCAATCTGCGAACGGTACGAATACTGGTGACAACCAAAAAGCATTAGATAAAGAATTTTCTGCATTAAAAGAACAAATCGATTACATTTCTAAAAACACAGAGTTTAACGATAAGAAATTATTGAATGGTGATAATAAAACTATCGCTATTCAAACTTTAGATAATGCAGATACTACTAAACAAATCAACATCAATTTAGCTGATTCTTCTACTAAAGCATTAAAAATTAACGAACTTACAATCGCTGGGGTAAGCACAACAGAAACTATCAACGTTACACTTACTGCTGATGATATCGCGGGTGCTCAAGAGAATATTACTGCAGCAACTAAGGCATTCTCAGACATAAAAGCTGCAGACGGTTCAGCAATACCTCCAGTTACTGCTTCTACTAAAGAAGAAATTGCTAAAGCAGTTGAAACATTTAAAGATGCATTTGATAAAGTTAAACCTTTAATGTCTAAGGCAAATGTTAAAGCCGTTGAAGCAGCAATTGCAGAATCTGTTAAAGCTCCAACAGATATAGACAAAGCTCAGGCAATTGGTACAGCATTTGTTGCTCCTAAAGCAGGAGACGTAATTGAAAAAGGAGTACAAAATGCTTCTGGTGCTATCAAAGCAATTGATTCAGCTCTTGAAACAATCGCTTCAAACCGCGCAACTCTAGGTGCTACATTAAACCGTCTTGACTTTAACGTAAATAACCTAAAGAGCCAATCTGCTAGCATGGCTTCAGCTGCTTCTCAAATCGAAGACGCTGACATGGCGAAAGAAATGTCTGAAATGACTAAGTTCAAAATCTTGAACGAAGCTGGTATCAGCATGCTTTCTCAAGCAAACCAAACTCCACAAATGGTTTCTAAATTATTACAATAAGCCATTTGAGTTAGTTTCATGAATAAACCTCTCTGCTTGCGGAGAGGTTTATTTTTTATAAAAACTTCCTTTTTTTGATGGAAGAGAGCATCTGCGGTGCATAGAAACGGTTAGTGCTTATCTTGATCCCCTCTTATGCTAAAACACAAATAGCAAATAAGCATAAGCCTTTTTATCTTTTCATGACCTTTTATTAACTTTAGAACACTAACTATATCAATCTATAAGGGGTGTCTATTATGCGTATTGGTACGAATGTTTTAAGTATGAATGCTAGGCAGTCGTTGTATGAGAATGAGAACCATATGAATGTTGCAATGGAGCATTTGGCGACTGGTAAGAAGTTAAATACTGCTTCGGATAATCCAGCAAACGTAGCGATTGTGACTCGTATGCATGCGAGAGCGAGTGGTATGCGCGTGGCGATTCGTAATAATGAGGATGCACTATCAATGCTTCGTACGGCCGAAGCTGCCCTTCAAACTGTGACGGATATTTTGCAGCGTATGCGTAATTTAGCTGTTCCATCTGCAAATGGTACAAATTCAAATAAAAACCGTGACTCACTCAGTAAAGAATTTCAATCTTTAACAGAACAAATTAGCTATATTGGCGAGACGACTGAGTTTAATGATTTATCCGTATTTGACGGTCAAAACCGCCCAGTTACATTAGACGATATCGATCATACGATAAATATGACGAAACATATTCCCCCTTCCCCTACACAACACGACATCAAGATTTCAACAGAACAAGAAGCCAGAGCGGCGATTCTTAAAATTGAAGAGGCTTTACAAAATGTATCACTTCATCGTGCTGATCTCGGTGCTATGATGAATCGTTTACAGTTCAATATTGAAAATTTAAATAGCCAAAGTATGGCCCTAACAGATGCAGCATCTCGAATTGAAGATGCAGATATGGCGCAGGAGATGAGTGATTTTTTAAAGTTCAAATTATTAACTGAAGTTGCCCTTAGTATGGTTTCACAAGCGAACCAAATTCCGCAAATGCTTTCTAAACTACTACAATCGTAAAAATTCATCTTCCTTCTTTGGAACGATTCCATACAAAATAAAAGGGAAATACATATAAACTATGTATCTCCCTTTTATTTTGTACCCAAATTTTATTACTGTGTTACGGTCATAACTTGTCCGCTACGATCAACCATAATTTTCATTTTACCGTCTTGTGCATTATATAGCCCTAGTTTATGTAATTCCATTTTACAATCTTGTACGAAAGTTGGTAATTTACGAATTTGATCGATATCAGAACTTGTAATGAAATGAATTAAAAGCTGCGTCATGCCTTTAATATCTTGTACAAGCTCTTCTTTCTCTCGTTTTAACCTTTCATTTTCTAGTTGTAACGACTGCAATTCACCTTCTAGGCTACGTGTATTCTTTGCTTCTCTAAAACGCCCTGCCGCCATACTAGAAAGCTTATAAATACCTTCCATAAACTGATGTAGTTCGTCTTCTTTCCTGTCACTACATTGATTAATTGTTTCAAAGTTATCAACAATACCAGATATAACTGTTACAAGACTTTTTTCATCCTCTTTATGCTGGATTTCTTCTTTTAATTCGTACTCGTTTTCTTGTTTTCTTGCAACGATTGTCTCTTTTACTGGTATATATTTTCTCTTTCGTCCTGGTTTTTGTTTTTCAATATTTTCAAACGGTATTTCACGTTTTTTCAATTTATAATACGTATTTTGCAATTGACTTTCTGTTTTTGGAAAAAGATTTAGTTCATTTTTACTTACGTATTTTGAAATATTTAAAATGTTTAAACCGTGACGCTGACAAAATTGATACACTTCATACAGTAGCTCTAGTTCAGATTTCAGCCATGTAATTGCTGATTTTTCGTACGCTCGCATCCCGCCATTTTTTTCTATATCTATTTGAAATAATACCATTCTATTATGTAAATCAACTAATTCTTCATACTTTACTTGGAATTCTTTTTCTATTTTTTTAAATTCCACCTCTAGTTGCATATCGTTCATTTTATTATTTGACATGTTTTGTAAAAGACCTAATACATTAATTGCTGTGTGGTGATACATAATCTGTGCCACTCCCCCTCATCCTTTCACAATTCTCATCTGACTCCCATGTCTTTTAAGAAAATAGCAATTTTTACATATCCATATTATAACAGTTCGAAATTATCTGTCAAATAATTAACATACAAAAATGTATAGAAAGTATAAAAATTTGGAAAATGTTTTTTATTAATATGTAAAATTGCATATTAATTACATTTAATTATATTATATGGTATTTTGAATATTTTTTCACCGAAAAAATTTGCGTTACCACGAAATATAACTAAAATAATCCCAAAAATACGTTCGCTTATATTTTTAAATCAAAAATCTCTAAATGAAGATTATTCACACAGACAGCGACAAACACCCAAGAAACCTTTCATTTTTCTGCCTGTTTAAAGTATAGAATACTAAAAAGGAACTAACCAATGCTTACACATGGCTAATTCCTTCCCCCTCTAACAGAATAGAGTTATAAACCCAATCTTCAAATCCTCAATCAAAGTCTCACTTCTTCTTACCTAAAACTACTTCATACCTCTGAACTCACATCGCATGAGACTCTATTAAGCACTGAAAACTTACTTACATAAGTAGTTTCCCCTATTCCTACTAAATAGAAAAATGTTATACACCAGCTCTTCTGCTTACCTATAACCACTCCATATCTCTGGTCTCAACATCGCATAGGGCTCTATTAAGCACTGACCGCTCAGCACTTAGCTAGAGCTTCTATTCTGGCTAAATAGAAGCTTTTAAAGCACTAACTTATCAACTAAACCAATTAACTCTTGAATATCTGGCTTACTTACTTGGGCATTTGCTCCTACAGCTTCACCTTTATGGAATAATTCATTTGTAATTAATGAAGAGAAAATAATGACTGGTAAACGATTCATTACTTCACTATCCTTAACTACTTTTGTTAAATGATGTCCATCCATTTTTGGCATTTCAATATCCGTAATTAGCAGGTGAATATGTTCAAACATTTTTTCGCCTTGCTCTTTCGCTAATTTTTCAATTTGCGCTAACGCTTCTGCACCATTGCTGAAGAAGTTCATTTTCGTATATCCAGCTGATGATAATGTTTCTTCTAATATTTGACGAAGCATCGCTGAATCTTCTGCAATATAAATTACTTTTTCAGCCCGATCTGTTTTTTGTTCTAACCCTGCAATTGATTTATTGTCATAACCAGTGCCGCTAATTTCACATACAATTTTTTCATAATCTAATAGTAAGATGATTTTGCCATCTAGTTTTACAATACCAGATGTCGTTTCTTCTAGTCCCATAGATAATGAAGCTGGTTCATCAATTTGTTCCCATGAAATACGTTGAATACGATGCACTTCATCAACGCGGAAAATAACTTTCATTTGGTTTAATTCTGAGATGATAAATTTCGTTTGATCAAGTGGCTTTGTTGACTTTAAATTAAGAGCCATTGCTAAGTTAATAACAGGTAAAATTTCACCACGTACTTGAACAACACCTTCAACTGCATGATGAGATTCTGGCACAGTTGTAACAGGGAATGGATTAATGATTTCACGTACTTTCATTACATTAATACTAAATAGGTTTTCACCAACAGTGTACGTAACAATCTCTAATTCATTTGTTCCGCTTTCTAATAAAATACTTTGTGCTTGTGACATAAAGGTGTCGCTCCCCTTCCATTAATTCCGTATATCTAATTATTAAGCTTTATAAAAGCGAAAAAGTCAACTACCTATATAAAAAATATAGATAGTCGAACGATTCATTTTATAAAAAAAACAATTAATCTTGTATAAACGAAGCAAGTGCCTCTAATAACACTTCTTGTGCTCCTACAACTTCCGTCGGCATTGCTTCCCATTTTTTCGAAAGCTCGGTCTCTACTCTTATTCTCAGCTCAGAATTCATTTCTGCTAGCACATATTCTTTCGTTGCTATATCAACATCCAGTAGCGCGAGTGCATATAATTCCGGGTCATTTATTTTTTCGAATAATCGTTTTAATACTACTGGTGCTATATGTTTTAATTTTTCAATATGAATTTCCTTATCCGAAAATAGTAACTCATACTGAATAAACGTAACATTTTCTTTAATCACTTTAAAATAACAATTATTTTTTTTATCATTCACAAAATAACCGTGTGGATCTGCAATAATACTCTCTACTTTACGAATTAAATCTGGCAAACTATTCGCCGCCATTACAGTCCGCTGCTCAACCTCACTCGGCGAAATGAATGTAACGCGATACTTATTTTGCGCCATCCTCCTCACCTCTCCTTTTATAAAAATCTATCGTCACATACTATCCAGAAGGCACTGGCCTACTATGAGATGATTATCTCATCTCCAACTATCTCAGTACGCCTCCATAGCTCTATTCTTACAACTAGGAGCTCTTCTGGATCATAACTGTTTATCTTGCTTACCTCTTCTTATACTACCCTAGTAACTCTTCATACCTCTGTCCTTACCCACCAGTCGAGTCCCTATTAGGCACTAACCGCTCCAAAACAACGCTGGGTCCTCTCGTCAACCCTAAAAAGAGCTTTTAAGATCTTTTTTAAGAACTTTTCAATAACTCTATGTTATTAAACCAAAACGCTATCTGCTGATCCGTAATATCAGGCAACATAACAAAAAACTCACGACACTTCATCTCATCCTTAAACAGTTGATACTTCCAAACGCTATCGCTACCAACACTTATGAAATAAAACTCATGGATACGGCCAATGATTGCTTGTTTTTCGCCAAATGAATACGGAGGCACTTGCTTAATTTCAAATTGATCTGGTAAATATACATGCTCTTCTCGTTCTATTTTTAATACTTGCTCGGCAAGTTCACGTTTATTTTCGAAAAAAGGCAATTGTAAAATTCGCTCTTGTCTTGTCATACGAATAAAAAACCCTTTCTACTCCATTACATTTTTTCATTACGATATATTATCGAATTAAGTTTACAACTTCATTTAATACTTCATCTGAAACTTTAATTACTTTCGCATTTCCTTGGAATCCGCGTTGGTATAACATTAAGTCAACGAACTCTACAGATAAATCTACGTTTGCACCTTCTTGTGCACCACCACGTACTTTACCCGCACCGTTTTGACCAGATGCACCAAGAGCTAAAATACCTGTTGTATTCGTCGCTGTATAGTTACCATTACCTGTTTTCATTAGTCCGCCTTCGTTCGGGAACATCGCAACAGCTAATTGACCTGCAGATTTCATACTTCCATCAGAATATTTTACCATCACATATCCACCGTCAGCAATGAAGCAATCTTTAACTGTCGCTGCTGCTCTACCATCTACGTCTGTTACTGATAATGTTTTATCTGTTGGATGGTTTGTTAAATGACTTAAGTCTAATTTTATAGAGCCGCCATCAAATGGAATATTGGCTCCTTGCTCTTTCGGATTTGGATTTCCAACAGCATCAAATGTCATATTACCACCTGCACCTGGAACATCCTTAAACTCTGTTTCTTTTTTCGAGTCATTACGCATTTGTACTTTATATGTATAATTATGTTCACTCGTTTGTTTAAACTCTACACGCATTGTCCATGTATTCCCTGCGTTATCATATACAGGTAAATCTTGTGTAATTTGTTTTTCACCAGTTGGAATATTCCCTTTAATTGTCCCTTTCGATGTTCGAATACCACCAATTGCTGTTCCCATTGGAATTTGCAACGGTCCTGGAATTCCAGATAAATCAACTTCACCAGTTGCCTCATTTGCAGGGTATGCAAATACGTATTGACCTTCAGTATTCGTAATATAGTAATCTGAAGATATCCCAAACGTACCTTTACGAGTAAATTCCATATTCCCGCCCTTTGAATCACCTACAACGAAGAAACCATTACCTTCCATTGCGGCTTGTGTTTTGCCACCTGTTAACGTAATTGTACCATCACTATAATCCGTAACTGTACCACTCATTTTCACACCATTACCAATACTTTTCGGATTTGTTCCTGCGTATTTACCGTCACCTTTTGCACCAATCGAATTGTTATATAGTAAATCATCAAACATTGCTTTTTGTTTTTTATAACCTACTGTTTGTGCATTGGCAATATTATTTGAAGTTACACTTAATGCATTTTGTGTTGCATTCATCCCTGTAATACTTGTATATAACGCTTTAATCATAACGTATGGACACTCCTTATGAATTTGTAGTTTTTACTTCTTCAGTTACTTTTTGATCGTCTTTCTTTGCGTCTTCTGGGTTCGTTTCCCCAATCGGTTTATCAGACACTCTCTCAACGAAACGAAGAGATACAACCTTATTATTAATAACGAGCTGTACATCGTTATTTTCCGCAAGGCGAACCGTTTCTACTTGACCGGTTACTTTGTTTCCGTCACCGTCAACACCTCTTACGTATTTACCTAAAAACTTCATTCCACCATCAAGTGCTGTTGAATACATCGTTGATTGTAGCTTATCTACTGCTTTCGTCATATTCTGTACTTGTTCCATAAGAGATAACTGTGCTGTCTGATTCATCATTTGATTCATATCCATCGCATTAAATGGATCTTGATGTTGGAAACTTGATAAAAACAATTTTAAGAAATCATCTTTCCCCATTACCCCAGGAGTCTTTTGCGCTCCTGCCGAAACTCCATTACTTTGTTGCACTGGCGATTGTACACCATTAACAGTTGCGTTTTTTGCTTGCGCTCCTGCTTGTAACGGAATATGATTTGTACTCGTTGTATTTAACCCAACTGTTGGCACGCTTTATTCCTCCAATAATCCCGCAAATTCTGTTGATTGTTGTTTTTCATGATTTGTATTTGCTAATTTCTGTTTTTGCCTTTGCTCTTGTTCTCGCTGTTCTTTTCGATTTTCATCTTTATCTGAATAGCTAATTTGAATATTGATTTCTTTTTCTTTTAATTTTAATTTCAATTCATCAAAAATGATTTCAACACGTTTTTTCGCATCGTGTTTTTCCATTTCTACGTGAACGTCAATTTGATCTCCGTGTTTTTTCATAAACACTGTTAATGTACCAAGTTTTTCTGGATTTAACTGAAATAAAACACGTTCTTGTTTCACTACAAATTTTTGCAGCGCTTCTACTTGCGCTTCCATTTTCTTTCCTAAGTCAGGTAACGAAACTTTCTCAGCACCACTATTTGATTTCCCTACTTGTTCGGTACTCGCCGTTTTATTTAATAACTCTGCACCTGCAGAGCTCGAATCGTTTAATGCATCAACTTCTGGCAACTCTATCTTTGCATCATCGCTCTCAGTTTTCGGAAGATCTACCTCTTTAGACTCTTCTTGTTTCTTTGCAATATTACAAGTTTCTGTTTCTACAACCTTCAACGCTTGCATCGTCTGCTCTGGCATCTTCATTTTGTCTAATACCATTTGCATTGTATCTTCTAAACATATAGCATTTTTGATATTCATATTTGAAAGAAGTTCTTGTAATTGTTGTAATTCAGCTGCAGGTAATTCATTAAGTTTAATATTGCCATATTCTTTATATAGCTCTTGTATTTTTTGTATGTATTGATATAACAATTCCGGCTGCACATGTAATTGCTCAATTGCAACCATTTGCTCAGATACAGCTAATAACAACTGTTCTGTCTCTTTTTTTTCTTCTTTCTTTACAATAGGCTCTTCTTTCGTTACCGATTTTTTAGAAAGAATATAATCTTTTTTCTCTTCTGGTGGTGCTTCTTCTCGTTTCGTTTTCTCCGTTTTCGGCTGCTTTTTATTTTCCATTCTCATCGTACGATCGAATGAAGAATCTTCATTTTTCGATTGTACTTCTAGCCCTTTTTCTTTTTGCGGAGGTAAACTTTGTTGCACCGGTAATACAGACTGTATCACTACATTCACCTCATCCATTCATACACATTTTCAAATCCAGAAGCATTTTTTCTTCCAGCTTTTCTTGTGCTTTCGCAAGCTTTTTGCAATTTTCTTGATACATCTCATCAATGACACGTTCTTTTTCTTTTACTTGCTCTAAAAGGCTTTCATTTTTTTGAATAAAACCTTCCGTTTTTTTAATTTTTCGATTCCATTCTTCTATTCTTTCAGGTGAAAACGTATGTGAAGAAAGCATACCTGCCATAATACGTTGTCCAGTTTGTACGACTTTACTACGTGATTTCACAACATATAAATCATATTCTTTTTTTTGTTCTATTTTTCTTTTTTCAGCTGTTAATTCATACACTTCTTTTAAAATATGTTCTTTTTCTTGATTTATTTGGAATTTTATTGTGTCGTACTGCTGTTTATCCACCTGTTTTCATAGCCCCTTCCTATTATAACGTTCTCTTTTTCTATTATATAGTTTTTTTCCAAAAAAATCTGTGAAATATTAAAAAACAAAAAAATAAGACCTCTTAGGCAGAGGCCTTATACTATATGGTGTATCGCTTCAACGATATCATCAAATTGGAAACTATCCGATCGACCTTGCTTTAAAAACGTATTTATACCTTCTACTTTATTTTTACATTCAAAAATATAAGCATTTTCTTCATTTTCTTGAATCGTTCCTAACTTAAAATACAATTCATTTTCTTTATAAATTGATAAAATTCTTCTCATTTCATTTGCAAGTTGCCAATGATGTGGCGACACGATTTCTTCCATAATCCTACTTACTGAATCTAATACTGAAATTGCAGGATAATGACTAAGCGTTGCAAGCTCACGCTTTAATACAATATGTCCATCTAAAATACCACGCGCTAAATCTGGTACAGGACCATTTAAATCGTCCCCATCAACAAGCACCGTATAAATACCTGTTATAGATCCCTTTTGCGTTTTTCCGGACCGCTCTAACAGCTTCTTCATATAACTTTCCATTAACAGTGTTTTACCACCAATCGGTAACTCTTTAACAGCAATATCAACACTTCTACGGGCATCGGCGAAACGAGTAACAGAGTCCATCATAAGTAGTACGTTATTGCCTTGATCACGGAAGTATTCAGCAATAGACGTTGCGAGTTTCGCGGCACGAAGTTGCATAAGGTGACTTTCATCTGACGTCGCTACAACAACGACGCTTTTTCGCATCCCTTCCTCGCCTAACTCTTTTCGAATAAAGTCTTTTACTTCCCGGCCACGTTCTCCTACTAAACTAATAACGTTTATATCAGCTTTTGCATTTTTTGCTATCATTCCAAGTAAAGTAGATTTACCAACTCCTGACCCAGCAAAAATACCAATCTTTTGACCGATACCAATTGTTAGCATAGAATCAATTGATTTTATTCCTGTTTCAAATACATCGGTAATCTCTTCACGTTCAAATGCATGTATAGGCGGTGCATCTAGTTTAATTTTCTGTAATGGAATGTTTTCAGCTTCCTCATTTAACACTTCACCATTTGCACTTAACACTTTTCCGAGCAAGTGATTACCACGTGGTACAACAACATCTTCTGAAACTAATGTCACTGAATCTCCATAACATACTTTTTCTGTCTGTTCAAATGGAAGTAGCATATTATTTTCTTTTTCAATAGCAATCACTTCACATAAGACGTTATGTTCTCCAACGAAGCAAACATCTCCAATCTTCGCTTTCGGCCCTTTTGCTACGAAAAACTGTTCTTGTACACTATGAACTTTGCCTACTTTCGTATACAGCGGTGTTTCAATGAACTTATTCCATTTTTCGTTCTCATTCATTAACAGGCGGCTCATACATTTTGCTCCTCAAATAACTTCTCTTCTTCCCATTTCTGACGAAGTTTCACAAATATAGGTGCAAATTTAAATTCAAAGAACTCTTTCTCTTCTTCCAGAACAAATTCACCAAACTGCAGGGAGAAATCATATTTCCATTCTACTAATTGTAGTAACCAATATTCTTTCGTATTCTCCTTCTCTTCTTGAATACGTTCAAACGTTTCTGGATGTACTGTAATGATTAATTTTTCAAACGAAGTTGGCAATGTTTGCACGATGCCAGTTAAAATAGGTAACACATCAAGCAATCGTGAATCTACCGCTTGATTCACGATTTTTTCTGCTAGATGAAAAGATTGATCCCATAATAACTCTGTCCATTCATATGCTGTTTCTTGTTGTTCTTTTTGAAACTGCACACGCGCTGCTTCCATCTGTTCCATTTGTTCATGAATATGCATTTGAAATTGTTCTTTATCTTGTAATAACTGCTGACGCTCTCGTTCTAGCATTTGTTGCTCTTGCCTTAGCTGATTCATTTCCATATGTAATGACTCTTGCTGGGCGCGAAGCTCTGCATGATCAGCTTGTAATTCTTCCTCTTCTATTTGGACTGAAGCTGGTTTTGGAAATTGTAATTCATACGTTTCTTCAGAAAAAGAAACAGAATTCTTCGGAATTCTGTTTTTAAATAAGGACATCATCTTCACCTCTTTGAACGATAATTCTTCCTTCTTTTTCTAGCTTTTTCACTGTACCAGTGATCGTTTGCTGCGCTTTTTCAGCATCCGTCATCTTAAGTGGTCCTAAGCCATCTAATTCTTCTAGAATCATCTCTTTACGGTTTGAAGACATACATGTAAATAGTTTCTCTTTAATTTCTTCTTTTGCAATTTTAAGTGCTTTCGCAAGAACACCGTTATCTGTAATTTCTTCTAATACACGGCGAAGCGCAAGATCTTCAAGACCAAGTAAGTCTTCAAAGACAAACATATTTTCTTTAATTTTCTCAGATAACTCATAATCGACTTCATCCAGCTTTTGAAAGACTGTTTTTTCAACACCTCGTGAAACATTATTTAAAATGTTTACGATCGTTTTCAAGCCATCAGTTTTATTAATTGCACTAAATGCCATATTATTTAATTTCGATTTTAACAACTCACCAATTTGATTAATTAATTCGCCATCAACTTGTTCTAATTTTGCAATACCCATTACAGTCTCTACTCGTTTATGATCTGGCAATCTCTCAATTAATTGAGACGCAAGTTGCGGTTTAATATAAGAAGCGATAATTGCAATTGTTTGTGGTGATTCATCATTAAGCACTGTAAGGAGTGGCTCTAAATCTGTAAGTGAATTTAAGAACTCAAACGGATTATCTTTGTTATACCAAAGATCTTCCAATAATTTTTCCAGTTCGTCTTCTGGCATGTTTTTAAATATGCGACGAATATATTCTTTATCTGGAGTGACTAAGTTCAATTCTTTTACATTTAGTTCATATAAGAACTCTCCTAGTACATTTTCTAACGTTTCTGGTTTGTATACACGAAACTTTGCGATTTCACGAAGTAGTACTTCTTTTTCCTCAGCTGTCATATATTCAATGACTTTTGCTGCCACCCCTTCTTCTAATGTACGAATAAGGATGGCAGCTTTTTCTTTGGAGGAGATTTCATCTAACATCGTTGTTCCTCCCTTACTGTCCGTTTAACCATTTTTTAATTACTTTTGCAGTTCCTTCTACATGTTCTTTCGTAGCATCCTGCACTTGTTCATCTAACGTTGGTTCTTTCGGTTCTTCTGGTTCAGGTTTTGGCTCTGGCACTATTTTTTCTTCAGGAATTTCCAAGATACTTTCATTACTTGCAGCCACTTCCTCTTCTGCTAAGTATTCTTCATATTCCTCTTCTTCTTCTTTCTTTCTCTTACGTCTTGCTAATAAGAACCATACTAGACCACCGATTGCTAATAAGCCAGCTGTAATTCCACCGAATAACCACCAGTTCATACCACTTTTTTCTGGCTCTTTCTCTTTTTCGGCTTTCGGCTGATCGAACTGAACAGTTACAACGTTAACTTGACCATTTATAAAGTTACCGTTCGGATCAGCTTGAAGTCCTGCCGCTGTTCCAATTGCTTCTTTAAAAGTTGTCATATCAATTCTACGTTTTACTAGCGTATCATTATCTACCCATACAACAACATTTGTTTTCGTTAATTCTGGGTGTTTCTTAATTGTTTCAACTGTTTTATCTATTTCATAGTTTTCGATTTTGTTACCATTTTTATTATCATAAACAACTTTACCATTTTGATTATTGTTCGTACCGTAGTTTGGCACTTCACCGTTCGCTGTAATACCAGCACCTTGCTTCGTATCTGCCCCTTCTTGCGCAGTAGAGCTTTCCTCTTGCTCTTGTTTACTACGAAGTACACCTTTATCACCATACTTTTCTGACTGACGTGTAACTTCATCGTAGTTTACAGATACTTTCGTATTCACTTTATATTCATTCGGTTTAAACATCGTCATTAACGTTGCATCAATATCTTGCTTTAATTTACCTTCAAGTTGATGCTGCATCTCTACTTCTTTCTCATAAGAAGAAGAACTACTAGAATGTGCTTCATCTGTCCCTTTTGAGATAACACCTTTTTTACTATCAATAACGCTTACTTCTTCTGCCTTTACACCAGGAACTGCTGCACTTATCATTTGCTGTATACCTGCAACTTGATCAGCTGTTAACAATTGTCCACGTTTCACTCCAACCGTAATCGCCGCTGTTCCTTTTGCTTTTTCTTCATCAAAAATTGTCTCTTTTTCAGGCAATGTAATTTGAACATTTGCCGTTTCAACTGTCGCAAAGTTTCTTACAATATCTTGCTCCAATTGCTTCTTCGTACCGACAATTTGCTTCATTTTTTTATCTTGCTCACTTGAACCGAGCGAGCTTTCTAATAAAATTTCCTCACCACTTTTAGAATTAAACGGTAAGCCCATCCCATTCATTTCTTTTCGAACCCATGGAGCATCATTCTTTTGCACACGAATCGAACCATCGGCCGCTAATTGATAATCGACACCTAACTTCGATAATTCTGCTGTAATCTCTTGTTTATCTGTATCATTTAAATTTTGATATACAACAACATATTTATCTGGCAAGGTGAAGTATAAAAGTGCTCCTGTTACAATCGCTAAAAGCGCAGCACCAATTACTAACTTATGCCACGTTTTTAATGATTGGATAACATTTTTCATCTTTTCCATTTAAACACACCCGTCCACTTTCCTAAATTTGCATATTAATTAGTGACTTATAATTTTCAATAAGATTATCACGTACGAGAGCAGCCGTTTTCATTTGAGACTCAGCTTTCTTTTGCTGAATTAAAACGTCATGTGTTTCTCCTACCCCTTTAGTTAGTAAATCATATACTGCTGTTTGTGCATTGTTTTGTGTTTGATTCATATCTTCCAATAAATCAATAAACTTTTTCCCCTCAACTACAGATGTTTGAGAAGTTTTCGGTGCACCAATTGACTGAATTGCTCCAAATGGTTGTGTATTTAACATTGGTTGGATTTTCATATTACTATCTTCCCCCTTATCCTCGGCCGATTTCTAAATCTTTATCAAGCATTTTTTTATTTGCATTTAATACACTCGTATTCGCTTCATACATTTTTTGAGCAACCATTACATTCGTCATTTCAGCAGTTACATCAATATTTGGATAGCGTACATATCCTTCTTCATTTGCGTGCGGATGCGTCGGATCATACACTAAATTTTCCGTTTTGTCTGCTTCAATACTTTTTATTTTCACTCCATTAGTAGGAGCACCATCTAACATACTTGCAAAACTATTGTTTGATTCTAGCACCACACTACGACGCTCATATAAATCTGCCCCCGGAGCCGCCGTCGTATTCGCATTTACAATATTGTTAGAAGTAACTTCCATCCACTTTCGCGCTGTCGTTAGCCCTGAGCCACTGCATTAATTGCCTGAAACATCCGTTGTCTCTCCTTCTACTTTTAACGTCCGCGTGCCGCTTGGTTAATTGCATATTGTGTATTAATTGCGTTAATTGAAATACCGTATAACTGATTTGTTTTCATTAAATCTAGCATTTCTGTCGTTACATCCACACTATTCCCGTCTTTATTCGTTTGCATTGATTTTGTTTGAATCTTTGCATATGTATTTTTCGTATTTACTGTCGGCAAGTGCATTTCATTCGTTTGATATAAATCTGGATTGCTCTTTAAATCAGCCGCATTGTTTTTATATAATGCACTACTTTTATTCATCTGCTCAGCAAATGTTACATCTTGTGCTTTATAGCCAGGTGTATTTGCATTTGCAATATTACTAGAAACCGTATTTCGTTTCGTCACTAAATAATTCATATAATGGCTTACATCACTCACTAAATCTGGCATATTCCACACCCTTTCTTTTCTAACTTAATGATCCACTGATAGAAGTTTCACTTCATTATTTATTTTCTTATATGCATTTATTAAAATATTTACTATTATGTACCCTTACATATTTTATTCCATTTTTCCATTGTTGTCTTTAGAAAAATACAAAAATATAAAAAAGAATGCAAAAAACTGTATACACACAGTAATCTATACAACATTTCAATATATGAACTATAAACTAAAATCCATTTTTCTATTATTTAGATTACTATTATTTTTTCATCACAGTCATAAAATGAAACCTCAATCAGCGGATTTCTTTATTTAAACGAAGGAATAGACCCCCTTTTAAAAGGGGAATCTGTTTCCAAACGTTATTATTAATATTTACCGTAAAATGAATTGGCCTTCATTCGTCCATCATTTGTCATAATCATTTCTTCCAAAATCTTTTGCTTATCTCGAATATGCTGTGCTGCCTTAATAATAAATGGGCTTACTTCTGCTGCAACTTGCGCACGCGTTTCTTCATCCAATGTCATCATCCAGCGATTTAACATCTCACTCTTCTCAGCAAACTCTCTGTCTGACACTTGCAATTCACCGATTTCATTAAAACAGCTGACAAACGTCCGATAAATATCATTGTTCATTTTCAAGTGCTCCGCGGTAACCGTCTATTAAATCTTGTAACACTTTCACAATTGCATCAATATCTTTCGCTTCACGCGTTACTTTCATCGATTGAATTTGAATGCTAATCCAATCGTATAAACCATATAAACTATCATATAAATCTTTCGTAATTTCAGGATTCAATTGAAGTTTTAATTCTTCAAAAATACGTTCTAACTTTTCAAGAAGTGCGTCCCCTTCTTGTAAGTTAAAAGTATGTAAAAGTTCTTCTAAATTACGAAACTCTACAATACATCTTTCATAAATAAAAATTGTATTTTTAATCGGATTACTCGTCATAATATCATTTTGCATATAACGTTGCCATGCTTGCATACGATCACTTCCTCAACTTTCATTAATCATCACTTTTTTGTTTTGTCATTGCTTTAATTGTTTTTAGTTGGCTATCAAGCGCCGCCAATGTACTTTCTAGCTTTTGATACTTCTTCACAATTTCATCTTGCTTTTGCAAGTTTTGCGTTTCAATATCTTTAATCTTTTTATCTAAATCACTTACACGTGAATCAATATTTTTTACTCTCTCGCCGACTACACCTTTATCACCGAATAGTTTATCAAGTGGCTCTTCCATCATTTTTCCTAAACCGTTAGAACTAAAGAAAAATTGCTTCGCTGCATCTGGCTTCTCTTTTAATGCTTTCGTTAACTTTTCGTCATCAACTTCCATCGTTCCATCTTGCTTTAATTGAATACCAAATGTGAATAAATAATTACCATCTTGAGAAAATGTTACGACATTGTTCATCGCTTGACGTACACTTTGCATAATAGCTTGACCTTGGAAAGCTCCACCTTTTCCAGCAAAGATATCTACTGTAGAAACAGCTTTATTATAATCAGCTACCATTTTTTTAATAACATTCGATGCATCTGTTACGTTTGAGTCATTTACTGTAAATTTCAGGTCTATACCTTTTGTTTTTGGATCTGTTGTTGTACCAGCATCTGGCGCTCCTTCTACTTTCGGCTCAGTTACCTTTAACAACTCAATTTTCACACCAGGAAGAGCTTCAATTGTATTAGTAGAACTTTCATCTGTAATACCATTAATACTATATTTAGCATTTTGTGCTTCATTGATTGTATTGAGCGCTTTGCCATCCGCGTTAGCTAAACCAATATCTTGAAATAGCGTAGATGTGTTCGCCTCAAACTTAATCTGTCCATCTGTTCCCTCTTTTTTCGAGGTCATGAAAATTTTATTTCCAAGTGTATAAGCTGATACGCCATAATCTCCATCATTAATCTTATTAATTAAATCTTTATATGTCATATCTGTTGTTACTTTTAATTCTTTACCGCCTAGTTTTAATGTTTCATCTTTAGGAAGCTTTGCATTTATATCTTTAATTTCATTAGAAGCTATTTGATGACGTTGCGCGAGCTGTGTAATTGTCATATTAAAAGTTCCTGCAATTGCACCACCATCAGCTTTTACATTAATATAACCGTCTTGTGATGTTGTTACTTTTTTCTCATTCCCTTTAAAAGCCGCTAAGTTTTTAAAAGTTTGTGTGAAAGAGCCAAATTCTGATTTCAAACTTGTATATAATAATTTATCATTTGTAAGGTCGTTCTTTTCTTTCGTATACGGTGTCTTTTTCATATCTAACGCATTCATTTCTAATTCAACGAAGTGAGAAGTATCGATCATATTATTTCCAAGATTCCAAATCTGTTGTCTACCACCAATGCCTGTCATCGTTCCTGCCATATTTATCACTCCTTATTGTTTACATATAATCTAAGATGCTCGTTTTACTCATCGTACTAACCGCTTTAAGCGTCGCTTCATACGTTGCATTTATATATGCCAAGTCAGAAATTGCAACCGCTAAATCAACATCCTCAATTTCTTTACGGTTTTCTTGAAGCGCTAAGTTTTGCTCGCTTAAAATTGTTTTAAACGTCTCCATTGTGTTCATTGTTGAACCAACTTCAGTTGTACGGTTAATGATGCCATCTAAGTTTTTCTTATTTTCTCCTAATAACGGTTGTAACGCTTTTTGGTCACCCTTTTGCATCGCTTCGCTCATCTGTTTTAACGTTTTTATAACCGGGGATAATAATGCTTCTCCGTTACGAAATGCCTTTAATTCATAACCGTCATTTAGTTGCCAGTTCACATCATTTTTTCCGCCCTGGTACGTACCATCTTCTGCAAATGGTGACTTTTCTGCACTATCACCACCGAAAATATAACGACCTTGCTCTTTCGTATTCGCTAAATATACAACTTGTTTTAAAATTTGATCAATCTCTGCACCAATGGCTTTCAATTCTTTTTCACCATTTGGCTCATTTAATGCCTGTACCGTTAATTGATCTGCTCTCGTTAAAGATTTAAAAATACCTTGTAAAGTATTTTCAGTTTGTGTTAATACATTTTTTGAGTCAGCTAAATCTTTCTGCATTTGTTCAATATTCGCCAATGAATGTTGAATCGCAAATGATTTACTCGCTGCTAGTGGATCTTCACTCATAAGAAGATTTTTCTTCCCTGAAGTTACTTGGTTTCTATGGTATTGTTGTTGCACATTCAAATCCATTAACTGATTCTTTGCCCAGTTTGCATTTTGAAATGTAGATACTCTCATTTCTATCTCCTCCTTATATATTTCCAATCAATTATTATCACTTATCGAATAATCGAAAATAGACTATCAAACACTTCATTCATTGTAGTAATAGCTTTAGAGTTTGCGACGAAGTATTTTTGGAAGGCCATTAAATTTACCATTTCCTCTTCCATATTTACCCCTTCGATGCTCATCTTTTCTTGCTGAATGCCTTCTAATAAGTCCCCATGAATTTTTTGATAACCATTTACTGCACTTTTATCAGATGCAACACGAACTATAAATTGGTCTAATGCTTGTTTATAAGAAAGACCTTCTTTATAATCGTCTTCTGTAACTGCTGCTAGTTTATTTGCTGTTTCAGCAGATATTTTCATTTTCGAAATATCTTTTTGAAATTCTGGATTTAACTTCATATCTTTCGCATGATCTCCAACGAAGAAATCTTTTCCCATCACTGTATTCACTTGATTTTTCACTGAACTCATTAAGTCTTCAAGATTTTTTTTATAATCAACAATCTTCGCTTTCGTGTCAATCGCTGATTTTATCGCTCCGCTAGTTACATTGATTTCTGAACCGTAAATCTCAACTGACATTGGGTCTTTTTCTTTATTTAATTGAAGTGGATATGTATCTTGTCCATTTACTGTTAAAATACCATTCATTCTAACACTCGCGATATTAGGATTCATAGATTCATAAGATACTTCGATGTTTGCATACTTAGACATCTCTGTAACGATGCGATCTCGTTCGTCTAAAAGTTGATTCGGCACTTGTGTACCTGCTTGTCCAATTTTATGATTCGCTTCTGCTAAACTAGCAGCAAGACGATTAAATTCATTAACATGCGCTTCAATATCTTCTGCCGTCTGTGCTTCCACTGTATCTAAGTTTTTCGCAAGACGATTCACTTGACTTGTGAACTTCCCAGTTTCAGAAATTAATGTATCGTAGTAGTTTGGTTGTTCTGGATTTTTTGCCACTTCACGAAAGGCATTAAAGAAACCGTCCATTAAACTAGATAATGAATTCTTTCCTGTCGTTCCAACCATAGACTCTACACGTGATAAAGTCGAATTCATGTAGTTATAGTAAGAGAGCTGAGATAATTGATCATTAAACTGCTTCGTCTTTACCTCATCAGTAATACGGTCAACACCTAGCGTTTGTACACCGTAACCAATTCTCTGTTCTGGCGTATGACCATTGCTTGCTCCAACAGATCCGTAATTCACCATTTGACGCACATAACCCGGTGTATGAATGTTAGACAAGTTTTGTTTCGTTGTTTGTAACCCCATTTGAGCCGCTAACATGCCTGATAGCGGTGTATTATAATCAGATAATCTCATAAAGCTTCACTTCTCCTTTACAATAGTTCGTTCATAAAGATTTGCGAATTATTGTTTCGCTCTAAGTTATATTCAGAAACAGAATCCACAATACTTTCTGTAGTTTTTAATAGTACGTTTAAGTAATATTGATTTTTCAAAAGAATCATTTTTACATTCTCTTCTAATTCAGTTACGTTTTTTTGTAATTCTTCCATTTTTTCAATTTCTTC
The DNA here is from genome assembly GCF_057809515.1 of Bacillus sp. FG16. Classification (NCBI taxonomy): domain Bacteria; kingdom Bacillati; phylum Bacillota; class Bacilli; order Caryophanales; family Bacillaceae; genus Bacillus; species Bacillus sp. FG16. The sequence continues at coordinate 18,853 of NZ_JBMDKC010000010.1, read as the reverse complement.
TTGAGAAAAATACGAAAATAACGCACTTACACGAAACGATTCAACTCCTTGTTCTTTACAGAAATGAACAACCATTTCTTCAAATGAGCTTGATAACCCTTTTAAACCATCAATGTACTGCAATTGCTCTACTTGTAACTTTTGAACTGCATTTACATTTTTACTTTTTAAATTCTCATATATTTGCTCTCCAAGCGCTTGAATATTTTCATACGCTTTTTGAATAATAACGAGTTTTTCATATAATTGTATGTACATATAGCTTCCTTCCTTTTACAAGACTAAATTCACAATTAAACCATGGATTTCTCCAATTTGATTTAACATTTCTAAATGTCCTGTTTTCGTATTAATTAAATTCATAACATCTTCTAATTCATTCAATCCCATTTCTGCCTGTTTCACAATCGTCATTTTCTGTGAATATCCGTAACGTGGGTGACGAGACATGACATCTTTATACTGCAATACATTATCAACGTAAAAATTCAAAAATGATTTTACTGTATTTTTGTATTCCATTACATTATCAAGCGTTAATTCCATTTCAATTTTCTCTTTAATTTCTCCAATATTATCGACAAACGCTTCCATTTGTTCTAGTAATTTATCTTTTTTCGGATCTGCATGCAAATTATCCGAAAATGCAAGTCCTGTCCTGACATTTGCTTCTTTCGGCATTTGAGTAGCAGGCGGTATATGCGATAAAATTGGATTATGCGAGATAGAACGTAGCATATATATCACCTATTTATTTTTTTATTTCTTCCTAAACTTAATCGTAAAATCCAGTTATTTATAATTATACTCTGAACAGTAATATTTTGCAGTTATTTTTTATAAAAGATATGTTACAATTTAGCATGAGGTGGCACAATTCTATGAATATTTTCCTTTGTGGTTCAAATCAATTAACAGCATTAGATCAAGAAGAAATAAAAAAATTTTTAACTGACTATGCTCACAAACATAAAATTTACATATTATGTTATAAATCTATTGAAAATGAGGTTCTTCGTTTTTTCGTTGAGAATGAAAGACTCGCTCAAAATTTATGCCTTTACACGCTGCAACCATTGCAAGCAATAACAGATGAATTTCAAGAAGTCGTTGATTACTTAAAAAAACACGGAGCCGAATATGTTGCTTTCGATCATCCTTCTGACTCCATTTACCGATCAGATTATATGTTTTTTGTTAAACAAATTATTGAAGACACTGATTTAGTTCTCTGTTTTTATAATGGGGACAAACATACATCTGTCATCCCTGTCGATGTTGCAAAAGAAGCAGGTATTGATGCTGTCATTTATGATTTACCAGGATTACATGAAAAGCAAATGAAAAAAAGCTTTGAACAAAAAATTCGTATGATGTAAAGGGGGAGGCACAATATCATTATTGTGCCCATTGTAAATATGATAATTGAACAAGATTATGATCATTTTATCGCGAGTTTTAAACAACAATTCAATATGGATATCGCTTCTTATAAACAAGATAGAATGCGCCGTAGAATCGATGCTTTCATTTCGAGAAAAGGCTTCGAAAACTACACTAATTTTTTAAACAAATTACGCGCTGATCAAAATTTATTTTTAAATTTTATTGACTATATTACAATTAACGTTTCAGAGTTTTTTAGAAATAAAGAACGCTGGCAAACTTTAGAGTCGAAAGCACTACCAAAATTACTCGAACAAAATAGCGGAAAATTAAAGGTATGGAGTGCCGCTTGCGCTGCTGGTGAAGAACCGTACACACTCTCTTTAATTTTATCAAAGCATCTAGCTCCATTTCGTTTTGAAATTCAAGCAACAGATCTTGATTTTCATATTTTAGAAACCGCAAAACGCGGTCAATATACAGAACGTTCTCTGAAGGAATTACCTAATGATTTGAAAGAACGTCATTTCACAAAAGAGAATGATATATATTCATTGCATCAAAACATTAAACAAAACGTTACGTTCAAACAGCACGACCTTTTAATGCAGTCGTTCGATACAAATTATGATTTGATTATTTGTCGTAACGTAATGATTTATTTTACAGAAGAAGCAAGAGTAAAACTTTATGAAAAATTTAGTCGTTCTTTACGAAAAGGCGGTGTACTATTTGTTGGTAGTACGGAACAAATTTTAACACCCGAACGTTACAATCTTCAGCGATTTGATACATTCTTCTACGAAAAAATATAAAAGAGGTCGTCACAATGGAGTGACGACCTTTTTACATAACTCGAATTAAAATAATACCGACAATCCATATAAAGAGAAAAAGAAACGTCATAGACCATTTATGTTCTTGCACCGTATGTTTCAACGCCTGTGACAATTGTGTCATGTTCATTTCCGCAAGCGCTCTCCATACACTTACATCCCGATCTTTAGCAATACGGTCTGTAACGCTAATTAAAATTGTTTCGTTAGACAGTTTCGTTATATAAGCAGTAATAACCGTTACCATCAAATTTATATTTCCTTCTGAAGAATCACTTTCCACTCTAGAGATAAGTGCACTCACATCTAGTAACGGAATATGTACTTTTCTACCAAATGATAGTTGTACTTCAGCGAAATCATATGTTCCATCTAACAAAGGAAGTTCTTTTATATGCGCCTGCTTAACAAGCCCTTGTAGGCTTCTAATTACTTGTTCAAATATTTTTTCTGTTTGCTTACCTTCTCCGGATAACGTATGTAACTTTTTAAAAAGTTGTAACACTGTATCCATCTCTTTAGAAAGCATTTCCTTCATAATCTTTCCATCACTTAAACTTGCAAGTAAAATACCTATTTCATTATTTTTCGAAATAATTTTAGACTGTCCAGTAAACACTAAATTGCTACGCTTTCGTTCTTTCTGGATTTCATGCTCCGAAATAGCTGCAGGCTGTTTTAATGGTTGTAACGCCTTATCTTCAATTGTCGTACGTTTAATCTCCATTTAAGCGCCTCCACTACTATGAAATAATTAGCCCCATTCTTTATTACTCTTTAAAACTAAAAACAGTACGAATAAACCTGACATGATAGTAAACACATCAGAAGCTTGCACTCCCTGTTCACCTTTTTCTTCTTTCTTGTCTTTCGGTTCTTCTTTTTGTTCTTTCTTTTTAGAGGCAACTTGTTTGTTATTTTTCTCTTTTTGGTCCTTCGCCTTATGTACTTCCTTGTTGTCTTCGAACGGCTCTTTTATAACGTAAGTAAATTCCTCTTTCTCTTTCAACGGTTCTTTTATAAACTTATTTACTATCTCATCTTGCTTCGGAATTTGAACGACTGGTAAATTTTCTTCTGGAAGCGGGTTTTTGACTTTCGAATCTTCTTGTTTCTCATTTTCTTTCTTATCTTCTAATTCATTTTCTAGTTTATTATCTAATTTTTCTTCTTTTTCTTTCTCTTCTATCTTTTTATCATCTTCGTTTTTTGGCACCAAAACAGAAATGGTATATTCACTTTCCTCAACAAGTTTATTACCTGCTGCATCTATTATCTCTACAAGTAATTCGTATGGCCCAGCCGGCAATGCTTCTGTTATTTCAAATACTTTTTGCCAATCCATATCATGCTTGTTGTAGTCTAATAAAAAGGAAAGCTCTTTATTTTCTTCCCCTTTTAATGTAACGCGCACTTCTTTTACAACCGATTCTATATCTGACGCTTTTACTCGTATATGTATAGAATCTCCCTGTTTTCGTTCAACTAAGTTCTCTTTTACTTCATCAATAGTAACTTTCTGTAACTTTGGCAATTCTTTATCTATAGTTGGCGTTTCATTTTTAATACGAATGAGCGGGACTTTCACTTCATTTTTTATGAGCTCTTCTTTCTCATTCTCTTTGTAACTTTGAACGAGCTGAAGATTCCAATCACCTTGCAAATCAAAATCCCCTGCTTTATAGTTAGCAACCCAGCTCTTCGTTTCTTCATCATACTCAAAAGATAACATTCTTTCTTGCGCATATTGCTCGCCATTTTTTTGTAACTGCAATATACCTTTCATACTTTGAATGTTTTTCCCATTCGGTTCTACAGCAATTCGCACCTCTTCGCCAACTTTAAGCTCCAGCTTATTTACTGTAATAATTCCCTGTTCTGTTTCTATCTTTCTTTCACTCAATTGTTTATTTGCTACTTCTTGTTGTTCTGCTTCTTTTTGTTTCTCTTCTTTTTGTTTCTCTTCATCTTGTTTCGTTTCCACTTGCTCTGGCGGTTCTTGAGATTCCTTATTTTCTTCTTGTACATTCACTTCATTTATTTTTTGATCTGGCTCAATTTGTTCCTCAGCCTGACTTTGCAAGGGGAAGAACAAGCACACATGTATGCATAGCCAACTCATTAGAAAAAACTTTACGTTTTTCATCTACTAGTTCAAACTCCTATTTCAATGCCTTATAGTGATTTCGTCACTTTTACTCCGAAAAATCCATCTACATTTACAAGTTCACCATACGCCACTAATACATCATTTACATAAATACGAATTGGTTCATCAATATCCTCATCTAGTACAACTGCTTTATTTTCTTGTAAACTTAATATATCTTGAATCGTTTTCACTGTACTTCCAAATACAAATTTCACGTTCATTTCTACATTTTGTAGAATGGACGTGTCCATATATACTGGTTCCATTTGTTTTACTTCTTTAAATTCAATAGGTTGCACAACTGGTTCTACAATTTTTTCTTCTTCAATTTCTTCTGTGGCAATCTCTTCTTCTTCCACCATTGGATACAGAAGTCGCCTTACCATTTCTTTCGCTTCAGAAATTGGCAAAATTTGATACATTTTCGATTGAAGCAGATCACCAATTTCAAGATTGAACGTAATTTGAACGAGTTCGTCCACTTCCATTGACTCTCCCAAATACTCCATTTCTTCTTTTAACGTTACAAATTTAACATTTGGCGGCGTCATGTCCATTTTTTCTTGGAACATTTCTGACATCGCCGTAGCAGCGTGACCCATCATTTGGTTCATTATTTCTTTAATACCGCTCAGTTCTAATTCAGTAAGCTCTTTTTCCGGATCAACTTCACCTGTTCCCATCATCATTAAATCTACCATTGTTAAGGCGACATCTTTCGTAAATACGAATACATTCTCATTCTTTAGCCCTTCAACAAAGTCAACATTTAAAATAACAAATGGCACTGGTACTCCATCATAATGACGAACATTGATTGCTTCCACATTTGGTGTACTAATTGTAACTGGCTGATTTAAAAGCGTTGACAATACTGTTGAAGCGGAACCAATTGAAATATTTGCAATTTCACCAAGCACATCTTTCTCTTCTTGTGTTAAATGCTCTTTTTCAACTTCTTCTACAATCTCAGCTTCCACTACTTCTGCTGTCTCGTCTTTTTCTTCTACTCCACCAGATAATTGCATTAATTTATTTACCATTTGTTTCGCATGCTCAACTGAAACAATTTGTACAAGTTTAGAGTTTACAAGATTATCTATCTTTAAATCAAACGACACTTTAACAATCGTATGATTCCCATCGATTTCAGAGATTTTCTCCATTTCTTCTGATAACTTTACAACATTAATCGTCGGCGGAGACATATCTACTGTATCTTGGAAGAATTCCGACATAGATGTAGCTGCGAATCCCATCATTTGATTCATCGCTTCTTGTACAGCACTTAGCTCTAATTCACCAAGTTCTTTTCCGTCCTCCACTTCACCTGTTCCCATCATCATTAAATCAGCGATGGACAATGCAACATCTTGCTTAAGGACAAGAAGGTTTTCCATATCTAATCCTTTTGTAAAATGAATGTTTAATACAACATGTGGAACTTCGACATCTCTTGAATCATATAAATCTACCAACTCTATGCGAGGAGCAGTAATGCTTACTTGCCTATTTAGAATCGTTGATAATACAGTCGAAGCTGAACCAAATGATATATTTGCAATTTCGCCAAGAATATCGCATTCTTGAGGCGTTAAATGCTCATTTTCTTTTTCTAGCACAATCGTGCTCGTATCCCCTTTTGTGTGTTGCTCAGGCATTTTCCCTGCCTCCTCATTTCTGTTTTTCTATCAAATAATATAAACTCTCATTTGATTTTAGCAAACTTATTATATAAAACGTTAATATGTATGTATTCCCATTATTAGATTAGTAACGATTAGCCAAAAAGCTCCCCAATTGTATACAAGTGGGGAGCTTTCCTTCATTCCTATTATAAACCTTCTGGGTTTAAAATGAGGACCACTCGTCCATCACCGAGAATCGTCGCACCAGAGAAATAGTTAGAACTCTCTGCAAAGAAGTCACCTAATGACTTTAAGACTATTTCTCTTTGACCGATAATTGTGTTTACAATAAGTCCATAGCTGCGATGTGTATTACGAACAATTAACACAGGAACCATTTGACCATCATATGACGCAAACGCCTCATCTACTGTTTTTTCACCAAATACAGTACTTAAATGTTTTACTTCAATAATTTGATTACGATAATTTAACACATCTTTTCCTTGTAAGGATTGGATGTCTTCCCTCTTAATTCGAATTGCTTCAACGATATTTCCAAGAGGTAAAGCATAACGCTTATCATTCGTTTGAACAAGCATAGATTGAATAATAGACAACGTTAACGGAAGTTCAATTCTAAATGTACTTCCCTTTCCTTCCTCAGAATCAATAATTAAATGTCCACCTAAACTATGAATCGTATGTTTTACAACATCTAATCCGACACCGCGTCCAGAAAGATCTGATACAACTTCAGCTGTACTAAATCCTGGTTGGAAAATAAGATCAAACACTTCACGATCTGTTAATCTATTCGCATCTGCTTCAGTTACAACGCCATTTTTAATCGCTTTTTCTAATACTTTCCCTTTATTAATACCGTTTCCATCATCCGTAATTTGAATAACGACATGATTTCCACTATGAAAGGCTTCTAATTTAATAGTACCTGTCTCATTTTTACCTGCATCACGTCGTTTTTCAACAGTTTCAACACCGTGATCGATTGCATTTCGAATTAAATGAACGAGCGGATCACCAATTTCATCAATAACAATTTTATCTACTTCAGTATCTTCACCTGTAATTTGTAAATCGATTTTTTTCCCTAAATCTTTCGCTAACATACGTACCATACGTGGGAAACGATTGAACACAGTTTCAATCGGTACCATACGCATATTTAATAGTACGTTTTGAATATCTTTTGAAATATCGCCTAATCGATTTAAATGTTCAATTAACTCCTTGTTTTGAATCGTTTGAGCCAATTCATCAATGCGCCCACGTTCAATTACACTTTCTTCAAACATATTCATTAATCTTTCGATTTTCTCTAATTGAACACGAATTGAACGATTCTCCACTTTAGCATTTTTCGTTTTTGTAGTACTTTTAGCTGGCATAGCACTTTTAGGTTGATTCGTTGCCACTATCGGTGATTCTACCTGCGTAGCCACAGCTGGTTGTAGCGTTCCTTCTACTTGCACAACTTCTTGTGTAACGAATTTTTTAGAAGCTACTTCCCTCGATATAGGTTCTCCTTGCTTTACTTCCACTTTCTCAATTTCAGAAACATGAAGTACTACTTGTTTCAATTCTTCTATACTACAATCAGTATCCATAAATACTGTAAATTCAAATCCGAAAGCATCTGCTTCAATTTCTTCAATACTCGGAGCTGTTTTTTGTATATTCCCTACATTCTGCAATGCTTCAATACACATAATGGCACGTACTGCTTTTAAAATTGCTTGCTGTTCAACTGTTATATGCACTTCATGCGAAACTGCATCATCGTTGTCTATATGATTTTGCTCTATATGTTCCGTAGGAGTTTCTACATTGCCGTTCAATAATGCTTCTAATTTCTGTTTAGTTGAGACTACATCAATATTGCCCATTCCACCTTGTTGCACATCTGCAACCATCTTCTCCAAATTATCAATGCACTCAAAAATCACATCAATAATATCCGCATTTACAACTATATTTCCATGACGAATTTCATCTAACACATTTTCCATCTTATGCGTTAAATCAGCCATCTCTGTAAATTCCATACTCGCAGACATACCTTTGAATGTATGAGCGGAGCGGAATATTTCTCCTACAACATCCATATCAGCAGGATTTTGCTCTAACACTAGCACATTTTCATTTAGCGACTGTAAATGTTCTTCTGACTCTTCGAAAAATATATTTAATAGATCTGTTTGCATTTTTATCCCCTACCTGTCTAACAAACATTTCATTTATGTATAACAATTTAGTGTTTTATAATGAGAAAAAAGGGGGCCACACGTCGATCCGCTATCACTGTTTTGATTCCTTGTGGCACCCCTTCTATATTAACTATTTGCTACTTTTGTTAAAGCTTCAATTACACGATCCGCTTGGAATGGCTTTACAATAAAGTCTTTTGCCCCGCCCTTAATTGCATCTAATACCATACCTTGTTGTCCCATTGCAGAACAAATAACAACCTTTGCACTTGAATCAATTTTAATAATTTCTTTTAATGCTTCAAGCCCGTCCATTTCTGGCATAGTAATATCTAATGTTACAATATCAGGTTGAAGTTCTTTATACTTTTGAATTGCTTCTACCCCATTCTCTGCTTCGCCGATAACTTCAAATTCAGCATTACTTTTTAATAAGTTTTTAATCATCGTTCGCATAAACATCGCATCGTCTACTACTAAAATTTTATGTGCCATTCTTTTTAATTCTCTCCTTCTATGTATAAATATATCTTAATATTTCACCTTATCATTCTCACTCATTATACAAAATAAAATGATAAAATTTAATATTTTTTTAAAAGAATTTTCGTATTTTTATTATTTTATTATTAAAATAATAATATACTACTCTTTTATATAAATAACAACGCGACGGTTTTTTTCCCAGTTTTGCGGTGAATCATTTGGTACAACTGGCTTTGTGTCTGCATATCCTACCGCAGCTAGCCTTTTATCATCCACATTATACACTTCAATTAAATGGTGAATCATATTTGCCGCTCGTGCTGAAGATAACTCCCAATTAGAAGGGAATTTCTCGTTATGAATAGGTCTACTATCTGTATGTCCCTCTACAACAATTGGGTTAGGTACGGATTGAAAAAATCCAACTAATTGACTTATTATCCCTTTCGCTTCAGGCTTAACGTTCGCATCGCCTGTATCAAATATTAAATTATCTACTATAACGACGCTTACCCCTGTATCCTCTCGATATACATTCACTTGGCTAATACCGTTATTATCTACATACGATTTTAACTTCTTATATAATTCGTCCATTCTCTTTTTTGAGATCATTTTTTCATCATTTTTTTCATGTGAAATATCTGGTATTGTATTTTCCATTACTTTTGCATCTACTTGCCCCGTATCACTAAACTTTTCAAGCATCTTTGACAATTTTACTGCATCTTGCTTTGATGTAGCAACTAGTAATACAAAGAAAGTTAATAATAACATCGTTAAATCTGTAAAAGTCGTCATCCAACGAGGCGATCCCTTTTGCGGTCCTTTACTCATCATACCACTCCTTGAAATATTAGGCTGCTCCTTTTACCTTTGTTACCTTTGTTTCGTATACGTATGTATCCAGTTTCAACTTTAATTTAGAAGGGATTTGTCCACGATACAATTCTGAAATTGCTTCTATTACAAACTTCTTCTCTGTATATAAATCTTCAATACCACGATATACTTTTTCCGAAAGAGGGATTGCAATCATATTCGCAAGTACAGACCCATATAATGTCGTTAACATCGCAACTGCCATCCCTGTACCAATTTGCGATGTATCTTGTAAGTTTTGGAGCATAATGATAAGACCGATTAACGTACCAATCATTCCCCAAGCTGGAGCAAAATCACCAATTTTATCTAATAATGCTGCTCCTTTTCTTAACTCATACACTTCCGTTTCAATATCTCTCAATAACACTTCTCTTAATTCATCTTCATCGTAACCGCTTAACATTAATCGAATTCCTTTTTGAATAAAAGGATTGTCTACTTGCTCTCCATCAACCTCTAAAGAAAGCAAGCCATTCTTTTTAGACTTTTTCGAAAAATCAACAAACAAATCCGTTAACTGTTCTAAATCTTCTTCTCTTCTATGTAAAACAGTGAAAATACTTTTCGTATATTTTTTTATTTCTCCAAATCGATATGCCACAACAATTGTCGCTGTCGTTCCCCCTATGACAATTAAAATAGATGAAATATCTAAAAAGTTTTTGAAAGCTTTTATTCCACCGCCACCAAGCATAATCGCCGCTATCACTATGATGAAACCTACTATGATGCCCACTGGGCTAGAAATATCAAACTTCCTTTTTCTTCTTTGTGGTCTAGCTAATACTTGATTTTTTTCTCCCATATTTCTGCCCTTTCCTTTCCATTTTCATATAACATTTTTTTATTTTAATAATACGTTTTCACATATAACATGTATTATACGCTTATCATCTGTTTATCGCAATATACTCATGAAATTGACACATTTCATTTCTATATTAGAATTATGGTATAAAAACATGAGGAGGCTCACGATGGAACACAACATTTTACAAGTCATTGCATTAGCAGAAAAACTAAAATATGAAATGCGACACAGCTGGCTTTCCAACGGACGTCAAGAAAGTGTTGCCGAGCATACATGGCGTATGTCTCTAATGGCCATTTTAGTTGAACCTTATTTGGATCAAAAAGTAAATATTGAGAAATTACTTAAGATGGTTATTATTCACGACCTAGTCGAAGCCGAAGCTGGTGATATCCCTGCTTTTGATACAATGAATAGTCACGAATTACAACTACAAAAACAAAAAAATGAACTAGAAGCTATTTTAAATATTAAACAAACATTAACAGGTTCTCTCGGCGAAGAATTATATGACTTATGGATGGAGTTTGAAGCGAAAGAAACGTACGAAGCAAAAGTTGCTAATGCACTCGATAAACTTGAGGTGAAAATCCAGCATAACGAAGCTGATATTGATACGTGGCTACCAATTGAACATAAAATGACATTCCAAGTAGCAAAGCATACAAACTTTGATTCTTTCCTATCTAAATTACAAAAAATTATTGAACAAAATGGAGAAAAGAAGTTAATCGCTGCCGGCATTGATGTTGAGGCATGCAAGCAATAATGAAATAAGACACTCAACACGAGTGTCTTATTTCATTATTGTTGATACAGCCTGCTTATAAATAAGCTGTTGTTTTCCATCCACTAAAATTAAAACTGTAAATTTATCTACTCCAACAACTTCTCCTACTATTCTAACGCCACTCTTTAAGAAAATTGTAACTGTACCTTTTTCTTCTTTTATTTGTTTATACAATTCTTCCTGTAAATGTTCCAATTACTGTCCTCTCCTTTCGCGAAACATCTTAATATAAAAAACTATAAATTTTTTATTTATGCACTTTGTCTTTTACATTCATAAACTTATTAATTAGTATATCTAAATCTCGGCTAAATAACAAAACTTTATCATGATCCAATTCGTGTCTCGCAACAAGTTGAATTAACTCTTTCTTTTTGTTTTCTATTTTATTTTGTAATTGTCCCATCTCCATCTCTATACTAAAACTCCCTTTTCCCATAATATTACTTGTAAAATTATAGTACATATTCTCTCATAAAAAAATAAAAAAATGGTTTTTTTTACAATTTTTTATTTTTCTATGCCTAAATTACGAATCATGTAAAGATTTATTTACAAATCACTAACATACAATCCTAATGAATCTACAGGCATTTGTCTAATTATAAATGAGACTGGCTCGTTTTCTATACAAAAAACATACTGTATATAGTAGTCCATGAACCATATAGATTAACTTACTAAAAAGGAGGAAAACATATGAGTTATGGTGGAAGTTGCGCTGGTTTCGGCGGTGGATTTGCTTTGCTTATCGTACTATTCATCCTTCTAATCATCATCGGATGTAGCTGTTGGGGTGGCGGCGGATACGGATATTAATATATCCTATCCTTGACAAATGAACTAAAAACTATAGAAAAACAGCTCATATTTGAGCTGTTTTTTTCATACTTTCGTATGAATTTATATCCCTCTTATTTGCGATTTCAACTAACAAAATATCGTTTAATATGGAATAAGAAACATTTTACTAAGGAGGATTACAATGATTAAAGGTCTTTACGAAGCCCATTTACCTGTCCATAGCTTAAAAGTATCTATTCCTTTTTACGAATCACTAGGCCTAACATTATATAAAAGAGGAGACAATATTGCTTTCTTTTGGATTACAGAAAATAAAAGTTGGCTCGGCCTTTGGGAAGGGTCAGAATACAAAGTTCATTATCACCCCTCTTTACGACATATCGCCTTTCAAGTTAGCTTACATGATTTAGAAAATGCGATATATTGGCTAAATCAAAAAGGAATTTCAGCACGAAAAGACTTTGGGATGGAGCCAATTGAACCGATTGTTTTTCCAGAATTGGCACACGCCTCCGTATACTTTAACGATCCTGATGGAAATAGTTTAGAGTTGATCGCACAATTACCTGTTGGACTTCCTACAGAGGAAAAAGTGTATTTAAGCGAATGGAAAAAACAAGTTCAAGCATCATCATTACATAAGGATTAATCTATTTATGTCAGTTTCTTATTCCACACTTCTTAAAACAAATAAAAACTTCAATAAACTATTTTATGGGCAAACATTCAGTGTACTTGGGGATTGGTTTCATACGGTAGCTTTATTAACATTTGTCTACAGCATAACGGAATCGCCGTTTATGATCGCACTTACTTTTATAAGTAAAGGGTTACCAGCGCTTCTTCTTAGTCCTTTCATTGGCGGAGTTGTAGATCGTTTTTCTAAAAAAAATATTATGTTTTTCACCGATATTACACGGGGAATTCTAGTCCTTACATACTTACTCGCAGGCTATAAAATTGAGATTATTTTCATTGCTAATATATGTTTATCTGTACTTTCTTGTTTATTTGAGCCGGCTAAACAAGCAACCTTAAAAAATATCGTACACCAAAACCATTTCGTAACTGCTAACTCTCTTTCTAGTACAATTACTGGTTTTATGTCTATTATAGGTGCTTCTTTGGGCGGGATACTTGCACAATCTTTACATATTGAGTTCACTTTTTTAGTAAATAGCCTATCATACTTTATTTCAGCTTATTTTATTTATACTATGAGTATCCCTGCTCATAATACTTGTAACAAGAAAAAAGCATTTTTCACTGATATAAAAGATGGTTATACATACATATTACAATCAAAAATCATTTTAACATTAATTCTTGTCGGCATTTCATGGGGCATTATTGGAGGCGCTTATCAACTACTTCTAACGATCTATGCCGAGAGAATTTTCCACACTAACATTGGAATTTTATATACAGTTCAAGGCACTGGGCTTATGATTGGAAGCCTCCTCGTTAATCTTTATATGTCTCATAATAAAGAAAAAATGAAAAAAGTATTCGGTTGGGCCTACTTATTACAAGGAATTTTCTTTCTCGGATTCATTCTATCCGATCAACTTATTATCGGTATCATTACTTTATTCTGTATGCGCATAGCAGGAGGAATCATCGTTCCACTTGATACGACATTACTTCAAACTTACACACACGAAAATATGATGGGTAAAGTTTTTTCATTCCATTATTCCATTTACGGATCTCTTATTCAGTTATCGATGTTTTTTACAGGAGGGCTTTTAGAAATTCTTTCTCCTCAAATGATTGGCAGTTTATTAGCTATATGTTGTATTTTTGTAAGTTTTATATGGCTGTTCTTGTTTTATCGCGGGGAATTTAATGAAGAATCTCCTTCTACTTAATAGCATGTTTATAAACATGCTATTTTTATTTATGTCGAAATACAGAGGAAAAAGACGATTTATTTTCCTTACGTTCTATTTTTTTAGAATATACAATAAATTTAGATTATAAGAAAAGGGGTGCCATAATGTTTGACGATAGACTTACTATTTCAGCTGAGCAGCAAAAGCTCATTTCCAATGCAACTCGCATTCAAATTCTTCACCTTTTAAAAGATGAAGCACTTACTGCAAAACAAGTTGCTACTAAACTAAATAAATCTGCTGGAAGCGTACATTATCACGTTCAAATTTTATATGATGGAGGGTTGCTTGAATTAGTAGAAACGAAGGAAAAACGAGGGATTATTGAAAAATATTATAAAGCAAAAGCTGCTCATTTCTATATTGAAGAAAGCGGCACAGAAGGAACGAATACAGGTAGTCATATTGTATCTCATTTATTTTTAACTCCAGAGGAATTACAACAGCTTACTTGGGAGATTACACAAGTTTTATTACGCTGGGAAAACAAAACCGCTCGTCAATCAAACTCTGAAAAGGAATACGCTATTTCCTGCAGGATTAAAAAACAATGAAAGAAAGGGCCATTTATTCATGAAAAATAAATTATTATTATTGTCGGGAACAGGAATTTCTCGTTTAGGTGATTTTATGTATCTCATCGCTCTAAACTTAATGGTGTTAAATAGCACAAACTCACCTGCTGCTGTAGCAGGATTATGGATTGTTGGTCCAATCGCCACTGTTGTTACAAAAATATGGTCTGGTAGTATAGTAGATCGATTAAACAAACGGTCCATTATGCTCATCACAGATATAATTCGAGCAGCTCTCATTGGCTGTATTCCATTATTTGATTCTATTTGGGCCATTTATATGTTCATCTTTTTAACTCGCATCGCTACATCATTTTTCGATCCAGCTTCATTTACTTATAAAACAATGCTCATACGAGCTGAAGAGCGCGCTCAATTTAATGCATGGAATAGCCTATGTACAAACGGGGCTTTTATTATCGGTCCAGCTCTTGCTGGAATACTTCTCACCACGTACTCAGCAGCCTTTGTTATTTACTGCAACTCACTTTCATTTCTACTTTCTACTATTCTCATTTACTTCTTGCCAAACATTACATTACAAACAAAGCAAAACGAAGAAGTTGCAAATACTTTCGTACAAACATTACGAAGTGATTGGAAACAAGTTTTTTCGTTCGCTCGAACAGAAACGTACATTATTCTCATATTCGTTTTATTTCAAGCGACTATGCTTGTTTCTATGGCACTCGATTCACAAGAAGTTGTTTTTACGAGGCAAGTACTGTTTTTAACCGATATAGAATACAGTATGCTTGTTAGTATAACTGGCGCTGCTTACGTTTCCGGTTCATTTCTCGTCTCTCTCTTTGCCAAACGATTACCAATTCAACATTGTATCGGATTAGGTATGATTTTCACAGCAATAGGCTATGTAATTTTCGCCTTTTCAAATTCATTTATAGTCGCAGCAGGTGGTTTCATTTTACTTGGTATTTCTTCATCATTTGCTGGTACTGGCTTTATAACATTTTATCAAAATAACATCCCTATATATATGATAGGACGTATCGATAGCGTGTTTGATTCCATAAAAAATTTCATCCAAATCTTTTTCGTTTTAGCAATTGGGGCATCCGCACAATTTCTTTCCGTTCAATTTACTGTAATAAGTAGCTCGTTACTCATTCTTTTCCTTTCCTGTTTATTAGCAATCCGGGTAATGACTCCTTCACGAGAAAAATACTTTAAAACTACAGGATCATCATTAGAATATTAAATGCAACATAAAAAGCGGCTATTTGCCGTGCAGTAAGCCCCCCACTGATTAAAGTTTCACTTTATGTTAAAATATTTATTAAATTTGATTATGTAGGGGGGCTATTTTGGAAATTATATTCATTTTCATATGTATTATATTAGTAGCTTCTATTTTACAAACAAGTACAGGTTTTGGCTTTTCTATTATGGCAACACCTTTCTTACTCATGTTATTTCTACCACAAGAAGCTATACAAATAAATATCATTTTATCATTAATTATTTCCATATCACTCATTTGGAAAATAAGAATGGATATTGATTTTATACTACTGAAAAGATTAATTTTCGGAAGTATAGTTGGTGTTCCTTTTGGTATTTTCATTTTCACTTCCATTAACATCAACACTTTTAAATTAGCAATTAGCATCCTGCTTTTACTATTAACGTTGATGCTAATATGCAACTTTAAGATTAAATCAACAAAATCTAGAGATTTCTTAGTGGGCGGTCTTTTAACGACAAGTATCGGTATGCCAGGACCACCCCTGTTACTCTACTTTACAGGAACTGATACGAAAAAAGAGAAATTGAGAGCAACTACTTTAGCTTTTTATCTATTTATATATTTCATTAGCCTACTAACTCAAATACTCTTTACTGGCACAAACAAAACAATTTGGGAATCAAGTTTTTACGCTATTCCAATTGTATTTCTAGGTTTGTATATAGGGCAAATTATTTTCAAATGGCTTAATCAACGGATTTTCAAAATATTTACGTACATCCTTTTAAGTTGCACGGGTATGTATCTTCTTATTGAAAGTTTGCATTTATTATAAGTAAGTTTTTCAAAATACAAAATCATACATAAAATACTAACCAAACGATAAAAAGCGGCTATTATGCCGCTTTTTATTTTCACATTAAATATTTTAAAACTAGAAGCCCAGCTATCGCTATTACAAACACATTGAAAAAAATCATCCAACTTTTTTCGAAATCTTTATATCTCTCTTCTTTCACTCCACATTGTTTTAGCTTTCCAATTAAAACTGTTAATTCTTGATTATACTCCTTACTTCCTAATTGTATATAATTGTTATTTATTTTAATTCCATATACATTTTTCATTTTTTTATGTTGCGAAACTGCTTGAATTGAGTTTACTAATACACTGTATTCATTTAACTTTTTAAAATAACAATCTAACGCTATAATTTGTAACCTTGTATTAGTTAAAACAATGTAATAATAAAATGTAGCACCTGTGGTTAATATATTAGGTATAACTTTAGAATTTACAAGACTTCCTTCTTCCACTAATATTTCGCATTGTATTTCCTCTCCTTCTTGCAACTCTTTCCGAACTGATTCTTCCAACATTTGCACCGTTAATTTCTTCAATAACTCCCCGTTTTTCACATAATACTTATCTATATTGATAGACTCATTTGCTTCTTTCTCTAAACGTGTAATTTCTTCCTCTGAATATTGGAGCTCATTTAACATCGATAATAATCTTTTATCCATATTACACACTCCCTTTCCACAGTTTTTGAAGTTTTTTCTTCCCACGAGAAATTCGATTGTATATATAATCCGCCGTTACTTTTAATTCTTTCGCAATATCGTCAATGGAATATCCATCAATATACCTCTTTAAAAAAATATATCGATCTTTCTTATTTAAATCTTGAACTATTTCCATAATCTCTTCTTCTTGTTCTATTTCATACCTATCATGGACACTTGTATCTATTTCTACGTCTTTATCGATTTTATTCTCTTTATATACTTTCTTTTTATATTCCAATGCCTTCAATTTAGTAATACCAATCATCCAAGATTTTAAGTTTCTCTTTTCTGTATCAAATTGATCGATATTAAACCAAATGACAGTAAATACATCGTTATAACAATCATCCACATATTGTTTTTCAATAGGGGTACTTAATGATTTATGAATAATGTACAAAATTAATTTTCCATATTGATCAATCACTTCTTTCAAAGCATCTTGATCATGTTTTTTCATAGCTATAATTAAATCCTCTTCAGAATTGAAAATCATAAGCCTCTTCCTTCCTCAGTTCCCCTTTAGCAGCTGCTTTTACTTACTATTGGCATTTTATTCTCATTTTCTATCACTTTTGTAAAAAATTATTAATTTTTATTTCTATGTATATGATAACAAACAAAATACCTAAGATCAGAAAGAATAGACAACTTTCTGGCCTTAGGTATTTCTCCTTCAAAAAAAGGCAAACCCGCATCACAGGTTTGCCTCTTTACTCACTTCTTATTTAATCCTTTTTCACTTAAAAACTCTTTCATATGCATTCTTTTTTCTTTAGACATAAACGAACTCATTGATTCCGTCCATGTTACGCTTTTCTTGTTTGATGATCTTTCTTTGTAATACGAGTTCATCGTTTCATCATATTCATTTAATAATTCATCATATTTCTTTTCATCATATCCATTTTCATGAAGAACTGCTGCTACTGGTAAACGTGGTTTAACTCCATGTTCTTCATCTGGTACACCGACTGTCATTCCGAATACAGGGTATACTTTATCCGGTAAATGAAGCAATTCGCTCACTTCTCTCGGATTATTACGAATTCCACCAATATAGCAAATTCCGTATCCTAATGACTCTGCTGCTAACGCTAAGTTTTGCGCAAAAAGTGAAGCATCTACCGTCGCAACGATAAAGTCTTCCACTCCTTCATGCTTTATTTCTGTACCATGTTTTTCACATGCCATTTCAAGTCGTTTTAAATCTGCACAACAAACAAAAAATGCTGCGCAGTCTTTCACATGGCGATTTCCGGATAGCTCTGCTAGTTTAGCCTTTAGGTCTTGATCTGTTACATATATAACAGAATACGCCTGTACAAAATGTGATGAAGCCGCATGTTGCGCAGCGTGCACCATCTTTTCTACTACATCTTTCGGAATTGCTTCTTCTTTATATTTACGAACTGAAACGTGTTGCTCTATCTTATGTATTATCTCATTCATGAAAATCACTCCTTTTTCTCTTCATAATGAAAAATTAACACATCTTTTTTAATATTCACAACTTATAAGCACAAAAAGAGCAATTCTTTTTTTGAACTGCACCCCAATTGTTAGACACAGTCTAACAATTGGAGGTGCAGTTTTTCT